>JAYVZU010000020.1:0-2707 GCA_043783075.1 Rhodanobacteraceae bacterium | reverse complement strand
GACAGGCTGGGCCACAAGGACTGCGTGGGAACGACGGGAATCCGGGAGTGCAGGGATTGACTGGAGCGACGGGAGTTCAAGGGGTTATCGGTCCGGCGGGACCGCAGGGGATTGCGGGACCGGTTGGGCTAACGTTCCGTGGGGCGTATTCGTCTACGACGAACTATGCGCTGGCGGATGGAGTTTCGTGGAATGGCGCGGGTTATGTTTCATTGGTTGCTTCGAATCACGGAAATACTCCGGATCAGAGTCCGGCGCAATGGGCTCTTTTTGCAGCTGCTGGTGCTCAGGGTGCGACAGGATCTGCGGGTCCGCAGGGGTTGACGGGGCTGGGCGGGCCGCAGGGGATTGCCGGTGCGGCAGGGGTGCCGGGGATACAGGGTTCGGCGGGGCCGCAGGGGCCGGCGGGTGTCAACTACCTGGGGAACTATACGTCGGGGACGAACTATGGAGTGGCAGACGCGGTGAGCTTCGGTGGGTCCAGCTACGTGTCGCTGGTGGCAGGGAACCACGGGAATACGCCGGGGCTTAGCCCGACTTACTGGGCGGTGTTAGCGGGGCAAGGGGTTGCGGGCCCGGTTGGAACGCAGGGGCCGCAAGGTGTCGCGGGAGTGGCTGGTCCGGCCGGGATTCAGGGGCCAGCAGGCGTGGCTGGGCCGCAGGGTGCGACCGGAGCTGCGGGGATGAACTTCCGGGGTGGCTGGACGGCGGGAAGTGGATATGCAGTCAAAGATGCTGTGACCTATGGTGGGGCGACGTATCTGGCGCAGGGGCCCAATCATGGTGTCCAACCGGACTCCGACGCGAGCTATTGGGCGGTGCTGGCTGCGGCGGGCGGCGCTGGGCCGACTGGCGCGGCGGCTACGGTGCAGGTTGGGACCGTGACGACTGGCGCTGCGGGATCGACAGCTGCGGTGTCGAACAGCGGGACGGGTTCGGCGGCGGTTTTGAATTTTGTGATTCCGGCTGGGGTGCCGGTGGTTGGGGGTTCGGGCGGTGGTGGGGCGAGTGCGGTGTCAAGTCAGGCGATGTATCACGCGGTGTCTTACGCTAGCAGCTATTACTCGGTGGCGAATACCAACCAGAGTGCGTCGGAGAGTGCGTCCGTATTGACCTGGGTGCCGGATGGCTGCTCGGCGACAAAGCTGGTGGCGTTCTCGCAGCAGGGTGCGACGATTACGGTGACGCTGCGGACAGGGACTCCAGGGGCTATGGTGGACTCGGCTTTGAGTTGTGCTGTGGCTACGGGGCAGAGCTGTAGTTCGGCGGGTTCGGTGGCGGTTCCGGTGGGCGGATTTTTGGATTTGGGGATCTATCATCCTGATTCGGTTCCTAGTGGGGTTTGGGTGGCGGTTAGTTGCAATTGAGGGGCACCCCCTCCCCCCCCATGAAGGATGCAAAGTCCGGATATAAAGGGGTTAAGTCTGGACTTGATTGTGGACTCTCTGGCATGTGGGGGAGTTGGGTGGGTGTTTTGGGGTGGGGAGTTGTCAAGTTAACGGGTGTGGAGTTGGGATGGTTTGGTATCGTGATGGGGGCGACAGGTGGACGAGTGCCCGGGGCTAAAGCCCCCTTCTCTCCTTGGACCTTTTTTGTGGGGCTGAAGCCCCACGCTAATCCCAAAGACAAGAACGAGGATGAAGCGGATGATGCGTAAGACGGTTTTGGCGGCTGTGGTGTTGGCTTGTGGAGCTGCGTTTGGGCAGGGTGGCGATGCGGCTGCAGCGAAGGCCAATGAGGCGTTGGCAGCCAGCGTGATGAAGGCCTGGCCGCTGGGCGCTGTCGCGACGACCAAGGCACCGGCGCGTTGGGGCTACGAGGAAGGCGTGTTGCTGGATGGACTGGCGGAAGAGTGGCTGCAGTCGGCCAATGGCGACCAGTTCCGTTACATTAAGGCCGCGGTCGATAAATACGTGACCAAAGACGGCACAATCCAAATGGATGCGTCCGGAAGGGCCTTTACGACGGACGAGCATCAGTTGGACAACGTCGAGTTGGGCCGGTCGATCATGTTTCTTTATCGTGTGACGCAGGATGCGCGGTACTACAAGGCTGCGAAGTTTCTGATCGATCAGCTGGAAGTACAGCCGCGCGCGACGAATGGCGGGTACTGGCATAAGACGATTTATCCGAACCAGATGTGGCTGGATGGCGCGTATATGGCGGAGCCGTTTCGGGCCGAGTACGCCGCTACGTTTCAACATCCGGATGATTTTGAGGACATAGCCAAGCAGTTTGTGCTGATGTATGACGGGATGCGCGATCCGAAGTCTGGCATGCTGCGCCATGGTTGGGATGTGTCGAAGCAGATGCCGTGGGCGGACAAGGAGACGGGGCTGAGCCCGGAGGTTTGGGCTCGGGCGCTGGGTTGGTACTGCGTGGCGCTGGTCGATGTACTGGACTGGGTTCCGGAGGGGAATCCGGCGCGGGCCAAGCTGATTACTGTGTTGCAGAAGCTGATGCCGGCGGTGATGAAATATCAGGACGTGGAAACGGGCCTTTGGTGGCAGGTGATGGACAAGGGGCCGCAGGTAACGACGACGCAGGGGCCTGACGGGAAGCCGAAGTACACGGTGACGGCTCCGGCGATGAAGGGGAATTTTCTGGAGACCTCGGCGAGTTCGCAGTTTGTGTATGCGGCGGCGAAGGGTGTGCGGATGGGCTATCTGCCACAGGGCTACGAGCCGAGCGCGCGCAAGGGTTGGGC
>JAYVZU010000019.1:0-24326 GCA_043783075.1 Rhodanobacteraceae bacterium | reverse complement strand
CATTGGCCTCAATCAGAAACGCCGCCGCATCTTGGACGGCAAGCCGTTCCAACGGCGTGAAGTACCACGCAGGGTCGAGCTCGCGCTCAAATTGCACTCGCCAGGTGACCTCAGTGTGGGTGGCATCCACCGCGTTCCAGGTCACTTCAGAGTTGTCCCAGTGCAACCACTTCCCAAGCTTTGTCGAATCGCTGATCGCATCGAATCGCGCAAAACCCAGCCGCGACTCCGCAACCCGCATCACCACGTCGCCGGGTGGCGCGTCTTCGACACCGGCAAAGTGGATCGTACGAGTCGCCCCGATCTCCAGCCCTTCGCCGTGAGCTTCGAGCGGGCGCGGAAACCCGATCTTCGGGAAGACTCCGGTCAGCGGGGTCGTGACACGCGGGCTGCGGGCCAGAGCCGCCGCCACTGCCTCAGGAGTTCCGGAGACCACCCTGGTTACACTCACAGTCTGAATGCGGCCAAACGTTAGCTGCGGCACCACACCCTCCAGCGACATCGGAAGCAAGACGAGGGCACAGCAACTGAGCGTCACAGTCCTCTTCTTACGCTGCCAATCGACAACTAGACCCACCACGATTCCCACCAGATAGAAGAGTGGAGCAGCCATCAGGATGCAAACAGCTCCCTCGCCCATGATCGGAGCCATAATTAGCATGACCAGCGTCATCCCCTTCAAGATTCCGCCCGTAGCCGATTTCGTCATGGGAGTCATTGCCAGCAGAACGGCGAGCACTGCCGGTATTCCGATGAACATGAGCGACGTGTGCCCGAATTTCATGTGTTCGACCAAGCCGTAGCACACGGCAAAGATCGCCGACGCGATTGCCATTCCGATGATCGACCACTTTGCCCCTCCAAATGGCTTTTCTTCTGGCTCCGACTGCACTTCCTTTTGGTCGTGTTCGCTCATAGATCTCCTCTGAAAAATCAAACACGTTCAAATAATGACGCGCGACAAAGAACCTGTCAATAATTATTTGAACGCATTCATTTCTTAAGGATGAATGATCGATTACGCGACGGACGAGGTCAATTCAGCCGCCTCGTCCGGTGGCACGTACTCGATCAGCGGGTAACCCGCGTCGCGCCAGCCTTCAAACCCGCCACGCAAGGGTCGAACTCGGCTGATGCCAAGCTTATGCAGCTGCAGCGCCACCTTCGCGCTTGTCTCTTCGGATGGGCATGTGCAGTAGAGAATCAGGTCGCGATCCCGCGGCAGTTGCGAGGAGTGCGCGGTCAAATCTGCGGGGCTCACACGGACAGACCCCGGTACAACGCGCGGGTCGGGCAGGTAGTCCAGCGGGTGGCGCAGGTCGACGATGAACGGCGGAATATTCCCCTGCTCTTCTGCGATCTCCATCATCTTCAGCAGTTCGGCTGGCTCCAGCCGCATCTGCCGAACGCCGGTCAGGAACTTCCGCTGCTTCCAGAACTTCCAGAACATCAGGCCCAGCACCATCGCCACGAAGATAACCACCGCGAAGTGACCGAGCATCGAGAAGAATATCTGACTGCGCTGTGCGAGATCGCCGAAGAAGAATCCGGCCAGAAGATAGGCGAGCGCCCACAGAGCCGAACCTGCGAGGTCGTAAATCAGGAATCGCCCATACGGCATCCCGGTCTGGCCGGCGATAGGCGCTGCGACGGTCGAAAGGCCGGGAACAAACTTGGCAAAGAGTAGAGTAACCGCGCCCCTCCGCTCGAAATAACGCTCCGTCTTGACGACGCAGGTTGCGGCCTCAAACGAAAACCGGCAAAGAACCCTCAGTACGGCATTGCCATACCTCCGCCCGAGCCAAAACCAGAACGCATCCCCGATTAGACAGGCGAGCAGGACTGCCAAAAGTGCCACTCCGCCGTTGATGCGATGCGTCGCCGAAAGCGTCCCCGCCGTCAGCAGGACCGGCACCGACGGGATCGGGATGCCGACCATCTCCACCAGCACCCACAGGAAGAGGATGGCGTAGGCGTACTGGACGAAAAATTCGAGCGCAATGGACATGACTGGAGTATCTCTCTAACCAATTGATGATAGTTCCCCATTATTCGGTGCAGCAAAGGAAATCGCCCCGCGCAAGGTGGCGCGGGGCGATTCCAAGTGTTTGCCAGCGAGAATTATTTCGACAGAATCAGCGGCATTTCGACCAAGTGCTGCCCGATGAACCAAGACTGTAGCTCATTCGCACGCAGCACATCCGAAATAGCCAGATCGTTGGTACCGTCGTCGCCGGCGTCGTCTGCGGCGTCTGCGATCTCCTTGCACAGCTGCATCACCAGCTTGTGAGCCTGAAGCAGCCGCGAAATCTGCACCGGCACCTCTTCCTTGCCCTTCGGAGGCGCGGGAATCCGGGTCAGTTCGGCCACATCGCCACCCATCGCCACCGTGACACCGCCCAGCGATTGAATCCGCTCAGCGATCGTGTCGGCGATATCTGCCTGTTCCTCGTAGTGCTTATCGAAGAGCAAATGAAGTTGATAAAATGTCGGCCCCGAGACCTGCCAGTGGTGCTTCTTGTACATATCCCGGAGTGCCAGAGTATCGGCGAGCAGTACATTCAACTTCGTAGACATTTTGCCGCGCACATCGGCGGAGAGATAATGTGGGAGATCAGCCACGACAGTCCCGAATTGTTGCGTTTCTTTTGCCTTCGCGTGCCAGTGCGGAGCAACGTCTCCGCTGGCCTTTTTGATTGCTTTTGCAGCCATACTTTTCACCTCTCGCCATCAGATGCGAGAGACTCAGTTGCGGTTAGTTGGACAAAAGAAAATGCCCCACAATCATCGCCAATTCTGGCAAGGACCGTGGGGCAATGTGTCTTACATGACTATTTTGCGGATGCCGGAGCCACAACACCGCAGCCCGCCGATTCCTTATCGTCTTCGACTCCCTTGATCTTCACTTCGGGCGTCACGGAATAACCAGGGCGAAGTGCGTGGTCGCCGTTTTCCTTGGCCAGATTATTGAAGTCGATGCGCACCGGAATGCGTTGTACAACTTTGACGTAGTTGCCGGTTGCATTCTCCGGTGGAAACAGCGACAGGCGCGAACCCGTAGCGCCGCCAACCTGCGAGATATGGCCGGTAAACTTACGGCTCCCCAGCGCGTCGATCGTCAGCTCAACTTCCTGGCACGGATGCATCTGCTTAAGCTGCGTCTCCTTGAAGTTTGCCGTGACCCAAAGATCATCCAGCGGGACAATGTTCATCAGATTCTGTCCAACCGAAAGATTCGCGGCAACGTCAACATTCTTCTTGTTCACGATGCCCGACACCGGAGAATAAACCCGCGTGTACGAGAGGTTATTCATCGCCTGATCGACCTGCGCCTGAGCCTGCTTCACCTGAGCCAGCGCCGCAGCAGCCCGAGCCCGCTCGACCGACACCTGCTGAGGACCGTTTTTCGTGGCCTCTGCCGCCTGATTGCGAGACTGCTCCAACTTTTGCTGGGCCTGAGTGATCGCCGACTGCTGCGCGACCAGTGACTTCTCGGCCTCCAAAACGCTCGCATTCGCCGAAGTTGCAGCCGCTACCGCGGCGTCAAACTGCTGCCGGCTGATAACGTCCTTCTCGACCAGCGGCGTGTAACGCTCGACATCCTTCGAAGCCTTTACGGCGTTGGCTTTCGCCTCCTGCACCCGCGCCGCAGAGGCCTCCGCCTGCTGCCTTGCCTGGTCGACGCTCGACTGCGACGCCCGAACGTCAGTCCCGCTGTTCGATACCTGGGTCGTGGTCGTGGTGCTGATGATCGGGATGTTTACCGAAGCCTGCGTATAAGACGCCTGCGCGCTGGCCAGCTGAGCCTGGGCCTGTTCGAGCGCTACCTGCAGGTCCTTGGCGTCGATCTCAAGCAGCAAATCGCCCTTGCTCACCGGCTTATTATCCTGGACATACACGTGCGTCACCTGCCCGGCGATACGCGAACTGATCTGGTAAATATCGCCATCGATCTGCGCGTCGTCGGTCTCTTCAGTGAAGGTTCCACGCCAGTACCAATACCCTGCGCCCAGCACGATCGCCAGAATTACCGCGAACGCGATGAACTTCTTGCCCGACTTGGGCTTCTCTTCGAGATCTGCTCCGTTATCCGGTGTTCCGGCGGGCTGCCCCTGCTTCTGTGTGTTGTCCTGATCGGCCACGGTTTTTACTTGCCTCCGAGATAGTCTTTGTAATTTGTCTGCGCAACACCCAGCGCCCGCGCCAGCGATAGCTTGGCGACGTTGTGCTGATAGAGCGCGCTAATGTATTGATCGTTTGCCTGCTCGAACTGCGTCTGAGCCTGCGAAACGGGAAGGTTGTCCGAAACTCCGGCATGGAAACGCTGCTGTGACTCCGATAGAGCCTCAGCCGCAAGGTCGACGTTCGACTTCGCCGCCTCAACCAGCTTCGCAGCCGATTGGATATCCAGAATGCTCGACCGGATGTCGGCGTTGACCTGCTGGGCCTGATCCGCCAACTTATCCTTGGCCTGGTTCAGCGACGCATCCGCAATCAGCTTATCGCCACGATTCTTTTCGACCTGCAGCACTGGCACCGAAACCTGTCCGGTAGCCGTAAACGTGCCGTGCGAGTGGCCAAAGGTCTCGCCGATATCGCCGTAATCCCCCGAAAAGCTGACAACCGGGTACATATCGGCTTTCGATGCCTTCTTGCTTGCTTCGGCAGAGAGAACCTGTTCGCCGGCCGCCTGGAGATCCTTGCGGGTCTTCAACGCCGCAGTCAACGCTGCTTCCGGATCGAGGTTATCCAGAGACTTGTAAGGAGCGGTATCGGTCAACGAAAACTGCTGGTTCAGCGGCAGTCCGATAGCCCGGGCCAACGCGATCTTATCCTTTGCCAACTGGTTCGTGGTCGAGATGAGCGTCTGCTCTTCAGTTTGGTAGTCCACCTGCGCCCGCAGTACGTCAAGCCGTGGACTGGTACCGGCGTCATGCGCCGCAACTGCCTGATCCAACGTCAGCTTCGACGTCTTCAACTCCGCGTTGACCGCAGCGATCCGCGCACTGTCCGCAATGCAAAGCAGATACGCATTGCCAACCGTCAGTACCACCAAATCACGCGCATCTTCGGCAGTAAACTTCTGCGCCTCGAAGTTGTGTCGCGAGGCAATATAGCTTTCAAGCGAGTTGATGTTGACCAGGTTCTGCGTGAGGTACGCCCGGAAGTCGACCACCTGAAATGGTCCGACGATGGGCTTCAGACCGTTGAACTTCAAGCCAAACGCAGCCAGATTTACCTGCTCGACTTCAATGCTGGTCCCCACGTTGATCGTCGGCAGAAGCTGCTGCAACTGCTGCAGACTCTGGCCGTTCGCCGACTGCACCGACGAACCCTGCAGAATGACCCCGAGATTCTGGCGCAGTCCACGCTGAATAGCCTCGTCCAGAGATAGGTCAATCACGGTGCCGGTGTTCTTGCCGCTGACAATCGAACCCTTGAACGAGTCCTGGCCAGCTGCCGCTCCGTTCGATCCCGTTGCGTTGTAGAGATTGGGCTGTCCGGCGCTGATCGCGTTGGCGTTCTGCGCGGCTGGCTGCTGACTGGCGTTCGTGCTGGGAGCCTGTGCAAAAGCAGTCCCGGAAGTCGCCAGAGCCGCCGCCATTACCCAGGCACCAAGCCTGCGGCCTACTCCTTGCAGCGCGGCAGTTCTATATTGCTCTGCTTCACTTTTGGGCATATCTAATATCGCAACTGTCCTGACTGGATTTATACGGCCCGCGTCCCACAAGGCCAATGTTTTCTGTTCGTAGATTTGGATGCCGCTACGAGACTGAAATGTTCAAAAAACTTTCCGGGTACACTTCGGGAGCGGACATTTTGCATAAACATAAGAAATCAGGAGAATCACCATGGCAGCAGTGATTGGCGTAGGCATCATTGGATTCGGGCTTGCAGCAAAGGTCTTCCACGCACCATTCGTCAGCGCAGTCCCTGGCCTGAAGCTCGTCGCGTTCGTCGAGCGTAAGAGCGACGAGGCCCAGAAAGCCTACCCGAACAGCAAAACCGTTCGCACCGTGGACGAACTCATTGCTGACCCCGAAATCCAGCTGATCGTCGTCGGAACCCCCAACGAGACCCACTACTCCCTCGCCAAACAGGCTCTCTCTGCCGGCAAACACGTCGTCATCGACAAGCCATTCGCCAGCTCCAGCGCTGAAGCCGCAGAACTGATCGCGCTGGCCGCCGCCAACGGCGTCATCGTCGCTCCCTTCCACAACCGCCGCTATGATGGCGACTTCCTTACCGTCAAAAAGATCCTCGCCGACGGTTCGCTCGGCCGCCTCGTCACCTTCGAGTCCCACTTCGACCGCTACCGCCCCATCCAGCGCGAAAATACCTGGAAGGAGGCCGCCAACTCCGCAAATGGCCTGCTGATGGATCTCGGACCCCACCTCGTCGACCAGTGCGTCGCCCTCTTCGGTACTCCGAAGACCGTCACGGCCAGCGTCCGCTGCGACCGCGACAAGACGGAAATCGAAGACGCCTTCGATATCTGCCTCGGCTACGATGGCTTGCTAGCCTGGTGCCGCTCCAGCATGTTGGCCTGCGACGCCTCACCCCGCTTCCTACTCCACGGAACCGCCGGCAGCTATAAGAAGTACGGTCTCGACCCGCAGGAGCCAGCCCTCGTCGCCGGAGCCAAAGTCCCCCGCATGGGCGATGCCTCCGAATGGCTTCCCGAGGCGAAAGAGCACTGGGGCACCCTCTCTGTCGCACCCGTCCTCGCCGACCCCGGCACCTTGATCGTCCAACCTGTCCCAACCATCGCCGGTGATTACCGCAACTTCTACGCAAACGTCCGCGACGCCATCAACGGCACCGCAGGACTAGCCATCCCCAGCGCAAACGGTGAACTCGTCGTCCGCCTGCTGGAACTAGCCCGCCAAAGCTCAAAAGAAGGTCGCACTTTGGGGGTATAACGTGCTCCCGATTTCCCATTTTTACTTGTAATCGATGCAATCGTCTTAGGGCCATCGGCCCGTCCCATACCAGTCTAGGGCGCAAGCCCCAGGTTGCAGACAAACCACAAATCGAGGGCTGAAAGCCCGACACAATCGGGGCGCGAATTCATTGGCACGCCCCATACCCGAATGCTACATTTCGACAATGGCGAAACTCAAATACAAGAGCTCGATTTCCGAGGCCATCCATAGCAACGTGTCCAGCATGTACCGAGCGGGCACCGTCGGCGAAGTGACCACGCGCGAATTCGATGAATCGTGTCTGATCTTTCCGGAGCGCCTTGCCTTGCTTCTGAAGGTCACCCGATCACCAGAACGACGCCGGGGGTGGCAGAACGCTTAGCAGCCTAATCAATGGATTTAAGGATGGCATTAGTCATTGAGTTCGATGAAGCGAGAGATAGATTATGAGCACACGAAGCGATGACGCCCCGAAACCCGGTGGGACCGCAATCCTTCTCCGGCTTCCACCAGGCTTCCTGGATGATCTTCCGGCCGATGATCAGCGGGCAATTTCTAGTGTCATCGGAACACCACTTTTGTTTACGAAATACGACGAGCATGGACGCGCCGAATTGGAATTCCCCGATGAGGATGGGATCATTCACTTCATCTATGTCCCTGTAGAATTTCGGGCGAGCGTTACAGTATAGAGATGGAATTTGAGCACAGCACTACCCTGCCCCAGGGCTTCGCGTGGTCGGCCCTCCGCGCGGGCATCAAGGCCAGCGGCAACCTCGATGTCGCCCTCGCCGTCGCTCCCAAGGGCGCAAACGCCGCCGTAATGTTTACCCGGAATCAGGTCGTCGCGGCCCCGGTCACGGTCGGACGCCGCCATCTCTCGGCCACCGGCGGCCGCGTCAAGGCCGTTCTGATCAACGCTGGCAATGCCAACTGCGCCACCGGAGAAGCCGGAATCCGCGCCTGCGTCGATAGCTGCCGCGCCGCAGCCGAGTCCGTCGGCTGCATCTTTGACGAGGTCTTCCCCTCCTCGACCGGCATCATCGGCGTCCCGCTGCCAGTTGATAAACTAGTTGGCGCGATACCCGCTGTAGTCGCCGCGCTCGGCACCACCATCGCCCACGCGGAACTCTTCGCCACTGCGATCATGACCACCGACACCCGCATGAAGGTCGCCTCCGCCATCATCGAATTCGGCGGCAAGCAAGCTCGCATCTTCGGCACGGCCAAAGGCGCCGGAATGATCCACCCCCAACTTGGCCCGCCGCACGCCACCATGCTCGTCTATCTCTTCACTGACATCGTCGCTGACCCCGCGACGCTGCGCGAAGCCCTGGAACCGGCCGCAGAGACCACCTTCAACTCGATTTCAATCGACGGCGATACCAGCACCAACGACACCGTTCTCCTGCTTGCAAGCGGAGCCAGCGGCCTCGTGCTTAACGCCGAATCCCGCCCCACCTTCGACGATGCACTTCAAGCCGTATGCGCCTCACTCGCCTTCAAGATCGTCGACGACGGCGAGGGCGTCACCCACGTCGTGACCCTCGAAATCTCCGGTGCTAAGACCGCCGCCGACGCGAAAACCGTCGCCAAAGCGATCGCTCATAGCCCACTGAACAAGTGTGCGTGGTCGTCAGCAGACCCCAACTGGGGCCGCCTCATGGCTGCCGCTGGCTACTCCGGCGTCACCTTCAACCCCGAAAACGTCACCATCTGGATCGGCGACCAACTGGTCTTCGAGCACGGAATGCGCGCTGCCCTCTTCAACGCCGAGGCCGCCCATCAGGCCATGCTGCCCCGCGAATACACCATCCGCATTGCGCTCGGCGAAGGCGATGCCGCCTGCACATTCCTCACCTGTGACCTCACGGAAGAATACGTGCGAATCAACGCCGATTACTCAACCTAATACCGCCCACGATGTGACGTTTTGCCCCCGGCCAATTATCTTTATAAGTACAGACTCGTATAAGCCTTTCCAATACCCAGAACTGGAACCCAAGATGACCCCTATGTTGATGGATGCCCCGACCGCGAAGCTGGACGACGCTGCAAAGCAGGACTTCACCGCCGAAGTACAGGAGTGGCTCGAAGCCTTTGATCAGGTCGTCGCGGCAGATGAAGCCCAGGCTGCCGATATCCTTGGAGCGCTCCGCCAGCGCGCCGGCGAGGTTGGCGTCGCCGTCCCGGGAACCCTCACCACGCCGTACTGCAACACCATCCGCCCGGATCAGGAAGTGCCCTACCCCGGCGACCGCTCCATGGAGCGCCGCGTCGAGGCCCTCATCCGCTGGAACGCGATGGCGATGGTCCACTCACAGAATAAGAAGGACGCCGGTATCGGCGGCCACATCAGTACCTATTCGTCGCTCGCCACGCTGCTCGAAGTCGGTTTCAACCACTTCTTCCACGCCCGCTATCCTGGACAAAACGGGGGCACCGAGCCCGGCGACTTCATCTACTTCCAGGGCCACGCTTCCCCCGGCGTCTACGCCCGCGCCTTCCTCGAAGGCCGCTTCGACGAATCCCGCCTCAAAAACTTCCGGCACGAGCTCCGCGCCGAGCCCGGCCTCTCCAGCTACCCGCACCCGTGGCTGATGCCCGAATTCTGGAACTTCCCCACCGTCTCTATGGGTATCGGCCCGCTGAACGCCATCTATCAGGCGCGCTTCATGCGCTACCTCGAGAATCGCCACCTCATCACCAAGACCGACCGTAAGGTCTGGGCGTTCGTCGGCGACGGCGAGTCCGACGAAGTCGACACGCTGGGCGCGATCTCGCTCGGCGCACGCGAGCAGCTCGACAACCTGATCTTCGTCGTCAACTGCAACCTGCAACGCCTCGACGGGCCCGTCCGCGGCAACAAGCGCATCATCGACGAGCTCGAAGGTGTCTTCCGCGGAGCAGGCTGGAACGTCATCAAGGTCATCTGGGGTTCCGATTGGGACGAGCTCTTCGCCAAGGACAAGTCCGGCCTCCTGCTCCAGCGCATGTCCGAGTGCGTCGACGGCGACTTCCAGAACTTCAAGGCGAAGGACGGCGCATACCTCCGCGAAAACTTCTTCGGCAAGTACCCCGAACTGCTCGAACTCGTCAAAGACAAGTCCGACACCGAACTCGGCCTACTGCACCGCGGCGGCCACGATCCGGCAAAGATCTACAACGCCTACAAGCAGGCGGTCGAGCACACCGGCGGACCCACAGTCATCCTTGCCAAGACCGTCAAGGGCTACGGCCTCGGCTCCGCACAGGCTCGCAACGCGACCCACAGCGAAAAGAAGCTCGCCGACGACGCGTTGGCCGGCTTCGTCAAGCGTTTCGAGATTCCCATCCCCGAGAAAGCTGCCAAGGACGGAACCTTCTACCGCCCCGAACCCACCGCGCCGGAACTGCAGTACATGCAGGCTCGCCGTGCGGAACTCGGTGGCTACCTGCCGCAGCGTTCCACCCCGCCGCTGGCCGAACGCGCACCCGACTTCAAGGCTCCCGCGCTTGACTTCTTCAAGACCTGGACCGCCGGCTCGAATGGCCGCGCCATCTCCACCACCATGGGCTTCGTCAACATGCTCAATGCGTTGATGAAGGATAAAGCTGTCGGCAAGTGGATCGTCCCGATCGTCCCTGACGAAGGCCGCACGTTCGGCCTCGAATCCTCCATCAAGCAGGTCGGTATCTACGCGGCCGAGGGCCAGAAGTATACCCCGCACGACGCTGACATCTTCCTCAGCTACCGCGAGACCAAGGACGGTCAGATCCTTGAAGAGGGCATCACCGAAGCCGGTTCCATGGCATCTTTTACCGCCGCCGGAACCGCGTACTCCAACTACGGCGTGCCGTCGATTCCCTTCTACATGTACTACTCCATGTTCGGCTTCCAGCGCATCGGCGACATGGCATGGGCCTTCGCAGACTCACGCGGCAAGGGCTTCCTGATGGGCGGCACCGCCGGCCGTACCACCATGCTCGGCGAAGGCCTGCAGCATCAGGACGGCCACTCCATCGTCCTGTCCAGCACCGTTCCGACCTGCGTCACTTACGATCCAGCCTTTGTGTATGAGCTCGCAGTCGTCGTGCAGGACGGCATCCGCCGCATGTACGAAGCCAGCGAAAACGTCTTCTTCTACGTCACCATGTACAACGAGGACTACGTACAGCCGCCCATGCCCGAAGGTTGCGCCGAAGGCATCGTCAAGGGTCTGTACAAGCTGAACCCGGCGATCTCCGGCGTGGCAACCGTTCAGCTCTTCGGCTCCGGCCCCATCCTCAACGAGGTGCTCCGCGCCCAGGAGATGCTGGCCGAACACTACAAGGTTCAGGCCGATGTCTGGAGCGTCACCAGCTACACCGAGGTCCGGCGCGATGCGTTGGCCGTCGAGCGCTGGAACCGTCTGCACCCAGCCGAGCCCGAACGCAAGAGCTACCTCAGCACGATGCTCGACGGCACCAAGGGTCCGATCATCGCGGCCAGCGACTACATGAAGAGCCTGCCCGATGGCCTGTCGCCGTGGCTCGGTTCGCGCCTCGTCACCCTCGGCACCGACGGTTTTGGTCGTAGCGACAACCGCGCCCACCTCCGACGCCACTTCGAGGTTAACGCAGAATCAATCGTCGGCGCAACGCTCTCGCGCCTCGCACGCGAAGGCAAGTTCAAGCCCGCCGACGCGCAGAAAGCTCTCCTCGAACTCGGCCTCAACACCGAGGCAGGCGATCCGGCTCGCGCATAAGTTTTCGTTCGATACAAATTACTCCGGGGTCATCGTCATCAACGCGATGGCCCCGTTCGTTATCAGGGTGGATAAAACAGCATGATGGGTTCCAAAGCCTTTGAAAGTCCCCTGATCAGCCACGCGCGGATGCGTGCCATGTTTCGTGCGCTCGTCGAGACACGCGTCCTCTCCGAACGCGCCGCAAAGACTCGCAACGCCATTCACCTGCTGCCACGTAATCTGGAGGCCTGCTGGGTTGGCCCCGTCATCGACCTGAAACCCGGCGACCTGACGAGCCTGCCGCGAGCCTCGTGGCTCACCAACCACATCCGCTCCATTGGCGCACGATCAACCGCCAACGCAGCCACAATTTCCGATGTCCGCAAAGCTCTGAAAGCATTTGCAGACGAAAGAGCGAGTAAAAGCAGCATCGCCCCCATCGACCGTGCGCTCTGCTCAGTCGGTATGGCCATGGCCCTAAAACCTGCCGCTGCCAAAGCAGTCGTGATAACCTACGCCGGTGGGGCAGACCTGACGGCATCCGAGTGGAAGCGCTTTTTATCCGTCGCCTCCGAGGGTGAACTCCCCCTCATCGTCGTCGTCGCTCCAGCGGCGAAACCTGTCGATGTCTCCGACGTCGTCAAGCGGTTGGGCACCAACACTATCCCCGTCGTCCCGGTGGATGCCGCCGACGCAGTGGCTCTCTACCGTGTTGCTCAGGAGACCCTCGTCCGTGCCCGTGCCGACGGCGGTGTCGCCATCATCGAGTGCATCGACTGCGGCTCCGACCCCATCGCGATCCTCGGTGCGCAGTTGGTCAAGAAGAAAATCTGCACCGAACTCTGGGTTGCGGCAGTTGAGCCAGCCTTCCGGGCCACTCTCCAAAGGGTTTAGCCGTCTCATTCAGAGGTACACTAGCTATAGGCTTCCAGGGGCGGATAGCGGGTTGCCGGATCAAAACTCCGAGGTGCTCGTGCATAGAAGAAATTTGCTCTGTCTGTCGTTGATGGCCGCGACATCCGCCTTTCTGGCCCTCGGGCAGACGCCGTCGACTCCCCAGCCGCAAGCCACTCCAACGACAACGGTCTTGACTCCCGAGCAGACCCCGAGCCTACCTGCCTATAACCAGAAATCAGACCAGAAGCCAACCCAGCAGCCGGTGCCCAGCGCCCCCGTCCCAACGGTTTCTCAGGCCCCGGTAGTTGCTCCAGCAGAACCGACGCCACAAGCTCCGTATGTCGCCAAGCCAGCCTACCAACCCAATCCCACCGCCGAAGACCGCCCCGGTGGCGCGTACGGATCGACATACATCCCGGTAGACAGTTGGATTTACCCTGCAATCACCCGCCTCTACTCGCTCGGTTTTGCGGACACCATGTTTCTCGGCATGCGCCCCTACACGCGACAGAGCGTGGTCCACATTCTCGAAGCGACCGAAGACGCCATCCGCAAATCCGACAACGAGGAAGCGCAGGAGATTTTCACCTCCGTCACCCGCGAGTTGAAAATGGAGTCGACCGAGGGTGGCACCCAGGAGCGCGGAACAATCTACGGAGTGGAATCAGCCTACGTCCGCGCCATGGGAATCTCGGGCCAAACCCTCCGCGACAGCTACCACCTTGGCCAGACAATCAACAACGACTACGGTCGCGTCTACGAACCCGGATTCAACTCCCTGCTCGGCTTCTCAACGCTCAACGAGTGGCACCGCTTCTCGCTTTACGTGCGCGGCGAGTATGAACACGCGCCTTCCAGCGTCGGGTACTCCACGCCGCTCGCTATGTACCTCTCGCAGGTCACCGACCAGATTCCCGAACCCAACGGCCTCCTCGTCCAACGCACCATCCCCGCCGGAAACATCGCTGCTGCAAATCCCTTCCGCCTCGTCGAGGCCACACTGTCGTTCCACATCGCCGGACACGAGATCTCCGGCGGTAAGTCCGACGCATGGCTCGGACCCGCGCAGGGCGGCGCGCTCGCCTGGTCGAACAATGCGGAAAATATCTATTCCTTCCGTATCAATCGCGTCGAACCACTCCATATTCCTTTCGTCTCCCGCGTTCTCGGCCCCCTGCGCTACGACTTCTTTTACGGCAGCCTGAAAGGTCACACCTACCCGAACAACGACTGGGCCCACTCGGAGATCTTCTCCTTCCGTCCCAGCATCAACTTTGAGTTCGGCTTCCAGCGAACCATTATCTTCGGCGGCCACGGACATGAACCCGTAACGCTCCGCACCTTCCTCAAAGGCTTCTTCGACATCAACGACACCACCAACGCCGAGAAGTATTCGCGCAGCGACCCTGGCGCCCGCTACACCGACTTCACCATGTCGTATCGCCTGCCGTTCGTACGAAAGTACGTCACCTTCTACGCCGACTCCATAGCGCACGACGACGTCACGCCGCCCAGCGCACCTCGCCGCGCCGCCTTCCGCACCGGCCTCTACCTCGCCCAAATTCCCGGAGCCCGCAAGCTCGACCTCCGCGTAGAGGCTGTCGACACCGATCCCATCACCGCCCGAAGCAGCGGCGGCCAGTTCAACTACTACGAGACCGTCCAGCGCCAGGCCTACACCAATCAGGGCTTCATCATGGGCGACTGGATCGGTCGTGAAGCCAAAGGTGGTCAGGCGTGGCTCACCTACCACCTCTCCGGCAAAGAGATGGTGCAGGTTTCGTACACCAACAAGAAAAACGACAAAGACTTCATTCCCGGTGCCTTCAACCCCAAACTCAACACCTTCGACATCTACGGCGGAACCACCCAGAACGACGTCAAAGTCTCCATCCTCAAGCGCTTCTACCACGACCAGATCGAGTTGAACGGCTGGTTCCAGTACGAGACCTGGAAGGCCCCAGCCTACAAAGCCGGACCGCAAACCGATACCACAACTTCGTTCCAACTCACCTACTTCCCTGGCCTCAAGAGCCGCAAATAAAGGCTACACTCCACCACTAAGGTATGATTCCCCAAGTTCCCAACGCCAAATAGATTGATCCCAGTACGGGGAGAACATGGGATATCTGAATCATCTTTTTTATCCGTGGGGTTGGATCCTCACCGGCATATCGATCGTTCACTTCATCCGTCGCCGCCCCGACACCTTTTGGATCTACGTGATCCTATTCCTCGGACCCCTCGGAGCCGTGGTCTACCTCGCCGCAGAGGCGCTGCCCGATATGGGAACCTTCGGCCAATCCTCATTCAAGGCATTCCCGCGCCGCAAACGCATCAAGGAACTTGTCGGCCTCGTCCAGCACAACCCCTCGTCAGGAAACTTCGAGGAACTCGGCGACCTGTACATGGATGACGGCAAGCTGCCGCTGGCCCGTACCGCCTACGATCAGGCAATTGCCGCACGCGCAGACACAGCCGGGCCCTTCTACGGCCGCGGTGTCTGCAATGTGTTGCTGGCGGACCCGGCCGCAGCGATCCCCGACCTCGAACGCATCGTCGAAAAGGAACCGGCTTACGACTTCCATCGGGCTGCCGGTCTACTAGCCCATGCCTACGCGCAAGCCGGTCAGAAAGACCGCGCCGAGGCTCTGTTTCGCCAGACGACTACCCTCTCCACTTCGTCCGAAACCTATCTCAACTTTGCCAATCTGCTGGCCAGCGAAGGGCGAAATGACGAGGCCCGCCAATGGGCCCAAAGGGTCCTGGATAAGAAGCCAGCCATGCCCGGCTATCTCCGCCGCCGCGAGCGGCCGTGGTTCCGCGGAGCCAGCAAGCTACTCAAGACTCTCCCCAGCTAAACCTTCGCAGCAGCCTCAGAATCAACACAAGCCTGGAAGTATGCCAGCGACTTCTGCAACCCTTCACGCAACATAATCGTCGGTCCCCACCCAAGCTGCGTGCGGGCCTTGGTCAGGTCCGGCCGACGCCGCGTTGGGTCGTCCTGCGGCAGCGGCTTGAAGAGAATCTCCACGTCTGCGCCGGTGACCGCGATAACTTCCTTCGCGCACTCCAAAATCGTCCACTCCACATCGTTCCCAATGTTCGTTGGCGTATCAATCTCCGACTTCGAGAGCGCCAGAATGCCCGCAACCAGATCGGAAACATAGCAGAAAGACCGCGTCTGTGAGCCAGTCCCATAGATCGTCAGTGGTAACCCACGCAGAGCCTGCGTCATCAGGTTCGAGATCACGCGTCCGTCATTCGCCTGCAGCCGAGGGCCATAGGTATTGAAGATCCGGACAAGGTGCGTGTTCACCCCGTAGTACCGCTTGTAGGCCGTTACGGCTGCCTCAGAAAAACGCTTCGCCTCGTCATACACAGAGCGCGGGCCAACCGGATTCACATTGCCCCAATAAGTCTCGACTTGAGGATGCACCTCGGGATCGCCGTAGCACTCCGACGTAGACGCATGCAGGTACCCGGCGCCGTACTTCTTTGCGATGTCAAGCGTATTGATCGTCCCGGCGGAACCAACCAGCAGAGTCTCGACTCCCAGCCGGTGGTAGTCGTCCGGACTGGCCGGCGAAGCGAAGTTGAAGACATAATCCACCTTGCCCACTTCAAACGGCTGGCAGATATCGGCTTCTACGAGCGAAAAACGCGGCTCTGACTTCAGATGCGCGAGGTTCGCAAGATTGCCCGTGCAGAGGTTATCGACACCAATCACGGCATAGTCCGAAGCCAACAAAGCGTCCGTCAGATGCGACCCAAGAAATCCAGCAGCACCCGTCACCAGCGCAGTTTTCTGCGTCATCAACTCATCTCCTATAAATAAATCGTTCGGGTGCCCCATCTCAACGACAGCACTTTCGTCGTTGAGGTGGGGACTAGACCCTAAGCCTTGCCAACCGTCGTCCCAACGCTCTCACGCAGAGGCGAAACAGTCGGGCGACCGATGCTCAGGTACGTAAATCCGTGCTGCTGCATCACAGCCGGTTCAAACATATTGCGCCCGTCGATCACAATCGGGTACTTCAAAGTCTGGTTCAGCAGCGCCAAATCCAACTCCGCGAATTCCTTCCAGTCGGTGAGCACAAGCAGGGCATCTGCCTCATGGGCGGCCGCGTAAGCGCTCTCCGCGTAGCTCAGGTTCGGTCCGGCAGGCATCACCTGCTTGGTCCGTTCCATCGCCGCGGGATCGTACGCGCAGATCGAGCAACCCTCACCAATCAGCATCTCCACCATTTCAACTGCCGGGGAGTCGCGTATGTCATCCGTGCCACCCTTGAACGCCAACCCGAGCACCGCGAGGCGTTTGCCACGCAGCGTCCACAACGCCGACCGAACCTTACCCAGGAACCGGGCTTTCTGCCGCCAGTTGATCTTCTCAACCTCATTCAGCAGCGAGAAGTCGATGCCAAGCTGGTCCGCAACCGACCGGAATGCTGCAACGTCCTTCGGGAAACAGGATCCGCCGTACCCGATACCAGGCCGCAGAAAGCGCGAACCGATCCGCTTATCCAGACCCATACCGCGAGCCACCTGCTCCACATTCGCGTCAGTCGCCTCGCAAAGATTGGCGACAGCGTTGATGAACGAAATCTTGAGCGCCAGAAAGGCATTCGAGGCGTGCTTGATGATCTCCGACGATTTTGTTGAAGTATTCAACAAAGGTGGCGGCTCCTCGGTCGAACAGCTTCCCGCAATCGCATCCGCACTCTTGTAGTACGAGCCGTCGGTAAGCGGCGCGTAGATCTCCGCCAGCACTGCAGCGGCACGCGGCGTATCCGAACCAACCACAATCCGGTCAGGGTGCAGAAAGTCCATCACCGCCGTACCTTCGCGCAAAAACTCGGGGTTCGAGACCACGTCGAACATCTCCCGCGCCACGCCGTTCCGCTCGATCACGCGGCGAATCCACTCGTTGGTGTACACCGGCACGGTGCTCTTCTCGACGATCACCTTATAGCTCGTCATGTGGCGCGCGATCTCAGACGCGACAGCCTCGACATACGAAAGATCCGCATCGCCAGTCTCGGATTGCGGCGTTCCAACTGCGATAAAGATCGCCTGACACTCGCGAGTCGCCTCCGCCAGATCCGACGTAAACCGAACACCCGTATTCAAATGCCGCTTCAAAAGCTCCGGCAGATATAGCTCGTGGATCAACGTATCTCCACTCTGCAGCGCCTTCACCTTGCGTTCGTCATTATCGACGCAAATGACGCTATGACCCATTTCAGCGAAGCACACGGCGGCTACAAGGCCCACGTAGCCGGAACCCACTACGGCGATCTGCATGTCTTTACTCATGGCGTAAGGTACAGCTGACTCCCTTTGTATTCATTCTGTTGGTCTTCGACGTATATTCAAGTCTAACCTATGCCAACGGATGCGTTAATCCCACCTAAGTCATCGGCAAGTTTGCCCAATGCCGTAAAATCGCCTCCATGCCCCGCGAGTTGAAGCACCTCCTCCTTACGACGACCGAAGACCCCTTCAACATTAAGGCATGGAGCGGCATCCCATACTCGCTCCGCGCGGCACTGGAGCGCCAGGTTGACAAGGTCTCCGTCTGTCTGCCGCCTCCACCCAAACGAGCTCCATTTGACGTCTTGCGGCGCGTCCTGTTCGGAGCGAAAAAATATCCCCTGTGGATCACCAGGGCGACCCTCAAGCAGAATGCGCGCACGTTGCAGGCGGAGATCGCCCGGATAAAGCCCGATGCCGTCCTCTCCATCTCCAGCCAGATGGTCGCTTACCTCAATGACCCCGGCGTACCGTTGTTCCTCTTCAGCGACGCCCCCTACCTCGCCTTCTGCGAGACCTACGCCCAATGGGAGACGCCACCCCGCCGCATCCAGAAGTTCGCAGCCGAAGAGGCAGAGGCTGGCCGGCGTCTGGATGGTCTCTGCTTTGGCTCTGACTGGGCCTGCGCAGAGGCGAAGCGGCTCTACTCGCTGCCCAACTCCGACACGCTCCACGTCACGCCTCTCGGCGCAAACTGGGTTCCGCAGCTCACACAGGCGGAAATCTTCGCCTGCATCGACCAGCGTATTGCCGATCTTCCGGATACCGGCATTGAGCTGCTCTATCTCGGCAAAGACTGGGAACGCAAAGGTGGGCCACTAGCGGTTGAAGTAGCAACCCAAATGCGCGCCGCCGGCCACACAGTGCGCCTCCACGTCGTTGGTTGCCGCCCCGAACTTGGTGAAATCGCTGCTCCCGGCGGTTTCGTGACCGTCCACGGTCCGCTCTACCAGAGCGATCCCGAACAAAGCGCGCAGCTCGCAGAGCTCTTCCTCCGCTGCCACTTCCTCATCGTCCCAACCCTCGCCGAATGCTTCGGCATCGTATTCGCAGAGGCTCAGGCCTTTGGCCTCCCGCCCATCTCGCGTGCCGTCCACGCCGTTCCATCGATTATCAGCGATGGAGATACTGGTATGGTCTTCGACCGCGACGCTCCAGCCGTAGATTATGCCAAACGAATCCTCCAGCTCCTGAACAATCCAGAAGACTATCGTCAAATGGCAATTAACGCCCGAAAACGCTACGAGGCCCGACTTAAGTGGGACCGGACAGCCGAATCGATCCTGGCTGCGATCCGTAGCCGTTTTACTGGCACATCCGATTGAAAATACGCTCGTTAATTTCCCCGACTACGGTCTCTAGGCCCCGCCAGCTTTTTTACTTACACACGCTCGTCGGTTAGACTAGGAGTAATGAATCTGGACAATTCCACAAACGCACCTGGGCCGGGCGCACCCCCGCCACAGAGGTTCTCAGCGCCCACGGCGGATACCACCCTGTCGGAAGCTCTGATCACGCTGCGCAAGCACCGGCTGATCATCATCGCTAGTGTGCTGCTGTTTGCTACCTACGGATTCTATAAGGCCTTCACGCAAATCAAGGTCTATGAGGCATACGGCGAGATCGAAGTTCGCAGTGGCTCATCGGACGAGTTTCGCGTCACCCCTGGCTCGTTTTTCGGCGAAGACCCACAGCGCAAAATGCTAACCGAAGCGGCGATTCTTACCAGTGATTCGCTGCTTGCGAATGTGGCAAAAGACCTGAATCTAGCCAACAATCCAAAATTTCTCGGCGCCAAACCGGATGCACCTCCAGGGCCGCATGTCAGCCTCGAAGATCCCATCGTCCGTCAGGTGGTCGTTGGCGCCCTGCAAGCCG
This sequence comes from Rhodanobacteraceae bacterium, assembly GCA_043783075.1. Lineage (GTDB taxonomy): Bacteria > Acidobacteriota > Terriglobia > Terriglobales > Acidobacteriaceae > Edaphobacter. Next base: position 4,603 of record JAYVZU010000019.1, on the reverse strand, counting down.
GTGTTCGCGTCAGTCAGGTTCCCAAGACCAGCCTGATGCGCATTAGCTACACCGGTCGCGATCCAAAGCTCGCGCAAGACATCGTCAACAAAGTCATCGCCGACTACATCACAAATAGCTACGAATCGCGCTTCAAATCATCGCAACGTGTCTCGCAGTGGCTCAATAGCCAGCTCGACGAACTCAAGCAGCAAGTCGAGGCCTCGCAGGAGAAGATGCTCGACCTGCAAAAGCAGCTCGGCGTCCTCGGCTTCGATTCAACCAAGAACCAGATCGCAAGCGCGCTCGACGACCTCGCCAAAGCTGCCGGTACCGCCAAGCTCAACCGAATCGTCGCAGAGTCCCGCTTCCGCCTGCTCAGCAGCATGGACCCCAACACCATGGAGGGTTCGTTCGACAACGTCCCCGGCGGCCAGAACCTTACCGCACTCGCCTCCATGCGGACGAGTCTCGCAGCAGCCCGTGCAAACTACGCCCAGCTGACCGCGACGCTCGGGCCAAACCATCCCTCGGTCAAGTCGGCGAAGGCCCAGATCAACGAGATGACGACGGAGACGAACGAAGAGCAGAACCGGCTTCTTACCTCCGCCAAATCCGCGTATCAACTAGCGAAGGCCAACGAAGACCAGACCAACGCAGCCCTCGACCAACAGAAAGCTGATGCCTACAAACTGCGGGATACGCTCGTCGACTACACCATCCGGCAGCGCGAGTTTGAGGCCAGCCGAACCCTCTACGAAGGTCTCCAGCAGAAACTGAAGACCGCGGGAATCGAAGCCGGTCTCGAATCCACTGAGATCGACATCATCGACCCCGCCGAATTGCCCCTCGAACCGCTCATGCAGTCCGAGAGCACCATCGTCATGACCTACGTCATGATCGGTCTCGTAGTCGGTCTGGGTCTCGCCTTCCTGCTCGAATCGCTCGATACCGGCCTGCGCAGCATCGCCGAAATTGAAACCGTCACCGAGCTTCCATCGCTGGCAATCGTCCCCCGCGCCAAGCGCGCCACGCCAGAGCAGTTAGCCTCGATGACGACGGTCGAGCGAAACATCAACGTATTGACGCAGCCTAAGTCGCAGTTTACCGAGGCGTTCCGCTCCCTTAGAACCGCGCTGCTTCTGTCTTCGACCACAGGGCGCGAGCCAAAGTATCTGCTTTGCACCTCCGCCACACCGTCCGAAGGTAAGACAACCGTCTCCAGCAACCTCGCCGTCATTCTGGCGCAGCGTGGCACACGGGTCCTGCTCATCGACGCCGACCTGCGTCGTCCGAACGTCCATCATCGCTTCGGGCTCAACGGCAAACTCGGCCTCAGCACGATTCTGAGTGGACAAAATACCCTCGAAGAGGCGGTTCAGCCAGTCAAGGAAGTTCCCGGCCTCGACATCCTCGCCAGCGGCCCGGTCCCTCCGTTCCCGACCGAGATGTTGAGCTCGCAGACCATGGTTGACCTGCTCAAATATGCTGGAGAGCACTACGAGTATGTTCTACTCGACTCGCCCCCCATCCTCTCCGTTACCGACGGCGTCCTGCTGTCGCGTCAGGTTGACGCAGTCATTCTCGTAGTTCGCCATGGCAAGTCCAGCAAGAATATCGTCCGCCGCGGCCGCGATCTCCTCGTCCGCTCCGGCGCTCCAATGGCCGGCATCGTATTGAACGCTGTCGATCTCAACGCGCCTGAGTATTACGGCTACTACGGTTACTCGGGATACTCCTACTCAAGCCTCGATCCAGCCGGCTGGGACGCAAAATCCGGTAAGTCAAAATCCGGTAAGTCCAGCAGCAAAAAGAGGGACGTCTAATGGGAGGTTCAGCAATGATTGGCTCCGAAATCCAACTCCGAACTCTCGCAGGCTGGATCTGCGCCGGTGTACTCGCCATCGCCGCACCGGCCACCACCCAGGCCCAGTTCTCCGGGCCCGCGCTCCCTGCCTCGGCTGACACAAATCAGCCCCATCCGGCCACCACGGACAGCGCGCTCCTGATGCCTGGCCAACGCGATCCGCTGATTTACCCCGGCGACCTCCTCACCGTAAAGGTCTTTGGGACAACGGAATTCGCTCCGGCCACAAGGGTTAGCGTCGATGGAAACATACTCCTTCCGCTCATAGGTCTGGTACCTATCTCTGGACTGACAGTAAACCGCGCCTCTGACTTTATCGCGCAGCGTCTTACAACCGCCGGAATGTTCGTCAATCCGCAAGTCACGATCCAGGTGACCGAAGCCGGAGCCCAGTTCGCAACCGTAACCGGAGAAATGCACGGCAACATTCCAATCTCCGGTAGCCGTCGTCTACTCGATGTGCTCGCTGCCGCAGGCCAAATGCCGGTTACCGCCAGCCACGTTGTTACAGTCGTCCGCTCGGGGGTGGAGACGCCGATCGTAGTCGACCTAGGTACTGACCCCACCAAGAGCGCAAAAAGTGATATCACTATCCTGCCTGGCGACAAAATCATCGTCTCCAGAGTTGGCGTCGTCTATATTCTAGGGGCCTTCAAAACACAGGGTGCAATTCCCCTGCAGCAGAACTCGCCGCTGACCCTGATGCAGGCAACCGCGCTAAGCGGTGGTGCAGGCTTCGAGGGAAAATACAGAGACCTCCGCATCGTACGCACCCAGGGCCTGACGCGCACCGTCGTTAAGGTCGACATCTCGAAGGTACTCAAAGGCAATGCTCCTGATCCGGTCCTTCAGGCGGATGACATTGTCTTTCTTCCACCTGACGCCTTCAAGGCTGTCATCAAATCCGGCGGAATCAATACCCTTACAAGTGTTGCCGACGTACTCTTGATTGGCTTCTCCACAGGCGTGTTCTAGCTCCAAACCAGGGCTCGCAACCTGATCTGTTCGGGTGGCGAGCCGCCATAGGAGATTTGCGGAACTCATGCATCGGACTCAAGCAATCGACAGTACGCGCTCGTCATCCATGTCGATTACAACGGCATCCCCTCGCCGAAGAGTTCGCCTGGCCTACCTCGTCAGCCACCCTATCCAGTATCAAAGCCCCCTCCTCCGCCGTATCGCCAAGGCCCCGGAGATTGATCTGACCGTCTTCTTCGGCTCCGATTTCTCCGTCAAGGGATACGTCGACAAAGACTTTGGCGTAGAGGTCAAGTGGGATATACCTCTACTCGAAGGCTTCGAGCACGAGTTCCTGCCAGCGCTGCGCGACAACGCGAGCGAGGGAATCTTCTCCCCAATCAGCTACGGAATCTTCTCCCGGCTACGCGACTTCGACGTCTTGTGGGTCCACGGCTACGCAACCGTCAACCAGATGCACGGAATCCTTGCCGCGAAAGCTCTCGATATACCCGTTCTGGTCCGGTCCGACTCGCAACTCAAAGACCGGCCCCGCTCCGGTCTCAAGCTGGCGATCAAAAATATCTTCTTTGCGCTGCTCAGCAATATGGTCGATGCCGTTCTGGTCTCCGGAACGCTGAACGCCGACTACTGGCGGCACTATCTGGGCAAGGATTTCCCCCTGTTCATGCTGCCCTACGCCGTAGATAACGAATGGTTTCAGCAGCAATGCCGCCTTGCCGCCGCGACGCGCCCCGCGCTGGAAGCCGAGTTCCACATCATTCCCGGCCGCCCAGTCATCCTGTTCGCATCCAAGCTGCAAACTCGCAAGCTCTGCTCGGACCTGGTCACCGCCTACGCAGACCTAGTCGAGAACACACAGGAGTCCCGACAGCCCTACCTCGTCATCGTCGGCGATGGCGAAGAGCGCGACAACCTCGAGCAGCAGGTCGCAGCACTCTGCCTAACCGGCGTTCGCTTCGCCGGGTTCCGCAACCAGTCCGAGATGCCCCGCTTCCTCGCTCTCGCCTCTGTCTTCGTTCTGCCGGCCCGCCACGAGCCCTGGGGACTTATCGTCAATGAAGCCATGAATGCAGCAATCCCCGTAATCGTGACCGACGACGTCGGCGCGCAACCCGACCTGGTCACCGACGGCGTCGAAGGCTGCGTCTACCCCGTAGGCGACATCGCTGCGCTCACATCCGCTCTGCGCCATGTTCTTGAGACCCCCGAAACCGCCGCAGCAATGGGCCAGCGAGCCCTCGCCCGCGTCAACCAATGGAGCTTCGAAGCCGATGTCGAAGGTCTCCGCGAAGCCATTGCCCACGTCACTCGCCGTCTCTCGCAGACCAACCGCAGCCGGGTATAAATCAACCTATGCACATACTTCACATCATCGCGACGATCGATCCAGAGGCCGGTGGTCCGTCGGAGTCTGTGCGCGTCATGCTGGACTACGCACCCCCCGGGTACACCAGCGAAGTCGTCACCCAGGACAACCCGGATGCCGCGTTCATCAAGAACTTCCCCTACCCCATCCACGCGCTTGGCCCGCAGAAATCCACGTTTGGCTACAGCCCGAAACTCCTCCGCTGGCTCAAGCAGAATCGCGACCGATTCGACGGCGTCATGCTCAACGGCCTTTGGGTCTACGAGGGAATCGCCACCCGCAAAGCTTTCGCCGGCCGCAAGCCATATCTCGTCTTCTCCCATGGCATGCTGGATCCCTACTTCAAGAAAGCATTCCCGCTAAAACACGCCAAAAAGTGGGTTTACTGGCTTCTGGCTGAGTATTGGAAC
>JAYVZU010000018.1:0-2714 GCA_043783075.1 Rhodanobacteraceae bacterium | reverse complement strand
GGGCGGAGGCTGGTAGCTTCTCGACGACCGAAAAAGACAAGGCAGGGAAGCCGAAGTTTGTGCCGAGTTGGGAGTGGCGGTCGACGACGAAGGCGGACAAGGTTTATCTGGAGATCTTTTCGTGGCCGACTAGCGGAAGCTTCCATGTGCCGGCTTTGAAGCGGACGGTTGCGAGGGCTTATCTGCTGGCGGATAAGAAGGCTGTGAAGTTTACGCAGACTGGTGAGGGCGTGGATCTGGTGTTGCCGGGGAAGGGGTTGGATTCGGTTGCTACGGTGGTGGTGTTGGAGACGAAGTAGGACTGCGGCGACGGCGGGTTGAATTTCTACATTCCCACTCATCGCGATGGGGCTGCGATGAATGGGGCACCCGAAGATTTTTGGTGAGTTTGGGGTCGTGAAAACTGCTTGCTTCGGGTTATCATGGCTTCGAAATCGGAGGCGGCGATGAGTGGAGTTCGGTTGTTGGTTGGGACGCGGAAGGGCGCGTTTGTGCTGACGTCGGATGGCAAGCGCGAGGACTGGGCGGTGGAAGGGCCATTCTTCGCCGGGTTTGAGTGTTACCACGTGAAGGGGTCGCCGGTGGACCCAAACCGGTTGTACTGCTCGCAGTCGAGCGCGTGGTTTGGTCAGGTGATGCAGCGGTCGGATGACGGTGGCAAGACGTGGAATCCGGTGGGCAACAAGTTTGAGTATGACGGTGTAGCGGGAACGCACCAGTGGTACGACGGCACGACGCATCCGTGGGAGTTCAAGCGGGTTTGGCATCTGGAGCCGTCGCTGACCGAGGTGGATACGGTATATGCCGGCGTGGAAGATGCTGCGATGTTCAAGTCGACCGACGGCGGCAACACCTGGGTTGAGCTAAGCGGATTGAGGAAGCATGCGACGGCGGCGGGCTGGATGCCGGGGGCCGGTGGTATGTGTCTGCATACGATTTTGCTGGACCCAGTGAATCATGACCGGATGTATATCGCCATTTCGGCGGCTGGGGCGTTTCGGACCGACGATGGTGGCGTGACCTGGAAGCCAATCAATAAGGGGTTGATCTCGCAGTTTATTCCGGACCCCGATGCAGAGGTTGGTCACTGTGTGCACCGTCTGGCGATTCATAAGTCGAACCCCGACCGGGTGTACATGCAGAAGCACTGGGATGTGATGCGGACCGACAATGCAGGCGACGAGTGGACCGAAGTCAGCGGGAATTTGCCGACGGACTTTGGGTTCGTGATCGACGTACACGCGCATGAGGCGGAGACGATTTATGTGGTGCCGATCAAGAGCGACGGCGAGCACTTTCCGCTGAATGGGAAGCTGCAGGTCTTCCGCTCGAAGACCGGCGGCAATGAGTGGGAGGCGCTGACCAACGGGCTGCCACAGGAGAACTGCTTCGTCAACGTGTTGCGCGATGCGATGTGCGTGGACTCGATGCCAGAGTGTGGTGTGTATTTTGGGACGACGGGTGGCCAAGTTTACGGATCGGCTGACGGCGGAGATAACTGGAAGGCGATCGTAAGGGATCTGCCAACGGTGCTGTCGGTCGAGGTGCAGACGCTTCCGTGATGATTCGAGTAGAACTGCCGGGGCACCTGCGGACGCTGGCTAAGATCAACGGCGAGGCGCGGGTAAACGTTGAAGGCGAGGTGACTCCGCGGACGGTGCTGGATGCACTGGAGGCGGAGTACCCGATGCTTTGTGGGACGATTCGCGAGTATGGAAGTGGGAAGCGACGGGCGTTTCTGCGGTTTTTTGCGGGGGAAGAGGACTACTCACATCTGGGGATGGATGTGGTGTTGCCGGAGGCTGTGGCGCGGGGGGAAGAGGCGCTGCTGGTGGTGGGGGCTGTGGCGGGCGGCTAGAGGAGCTCGAGGCGGCGTGGCAGGTGGGACTTGATATCACGTGAGCCATGGAAAACCGCAATGATGAGCAACGGAGATCTGCTTGGAAGGTACGCGATGAGATATCGCCCCGTGGGCCAGAAGAGAAGTTCGGGAACATCGGTGAGGTCTTTTCGGCGATGGCCAGCCTCTGGCCATTCCGCTAAAAAGCGAAAGGAAGCCTCGAGGTTGTCGGCGACTCCGAGTGCAGCCTTGACGCTGTCCGCAGCGATGTAGGCGATGGCTTCTTCGAGGTCGGTAGTCGCGGCCTCGGTGAGGTCGAACGGAAGGGACACTAGCTCGCCTTCCGCGTTGCTGAACGGACATGCGCGGCGTTGCGGATTCTTGTCATCGCGGTTTCGCCAGCGACGATTCGACCAGCCACCATATCTTCGATTCCGCTGGCCACCTTTTCGCGCGCGTAGGTGAGCCAATTCTCTTCTTCTTCCAGGATGCGGAGGCCGGCGCGGACGACTTCGGAGGCGGAGCTGTATCGGCCTGTGGCGACTTTGTCGGCGATAAATTGTTCAAGTTCGGGGGTGAGGGAGACGTTCATGTTGTGGGTCCTCCGGGTTGATTGAGAATAACAAAAAATAGCAAAGATTGTTATTGGCTCTATGAGATGAGATTTTCTGAGAAACTTTGGCCGCTGGCAATCATCTGCTGGGATGTGCCGGAATGGCAACTGAGGAGAAGCGATGAAGCTGACTGGGAATACAATTTTTATTACAGGTGGCGGTTCGGGGATTGGGCGGGCGCTGGCTGAGGCTCTGCATGGACTGGGGAATCAGGTGATTATCTCCGGGCGGCGCAAGGGGCATCTCGACGAGGTGACGGC
>JAYVZU010000017.1:0-24378 GCA_043783075.1 Rhodanobacteraceae bacterium | reverse complement strand
CGAGGAAGAGATTGAATTGTTCGAGGAGTGGGCTCATGCAGAGTCTTGCCCGGCCCTTGATCCAGAGGCCCAGACCTGCGATCTCTATGAGCATCGGCCGATTCTCTGCCGGACGTTTGGACCTCCGATCCTGAATGATCCGGAAGACCGAGAGGCGGGTTTGGCCATTTGTGAGCTTTGCTTTACCGATGCGACTGAGGATGACATCGCCGCAGCCGAGATGGATTCTGGCTTTCGTGGGCTGCAAGAACAGGTCGAAGCTGAGTATGAGGCGAACAATCCGGGGGCTGGGCCGACGATCGTGGCGTATGCCTTCCTCGAGGTGGCGCGATAATGTATGTGTGAATGATTCTGGCAAAAGATTTACAGTTGCGATAACAGGTGCCAGCGGCAGCATCTTCGCGGTGACGCTGCTGCGAATGCTGGCAGCGGATACCCGCGTGGCACATCTTGACCTTGTCGTCTCCGACGCCGCATTACGGGTGCTGGCCGAGGAGATGCAGGTCAGCGGACGCAACGGGCTGGCGGAGAAGCTTGTCGGCAGTGAGGTTGCGGCGAAGATTCAGCAGCATACGGACGAGAATATTGGCGCGAATATCGCTAGTGGGTCATATCGCAGCGATGGGATGATCGTGCTTCCCTGCTCGATGGGGACTCTGGCTGGAATTGCGCATGGGCTGGCTTCGTCGCTGATTCAGCGTGCGGCGGATGTGGCTCTGAAGGAGCGGCGACCGCTGATTCTCTGTGTGCGAGAGACGCCGTTCAACCTGATTCATCTGCGCAATATGACGGCTGCGACTGAAGCTGGCGCGACGATTTATCCCGTGATGCCGACGCTGTATAACCATCCGCAGACAGTAGAAGAGATTGTGCAGAATTTTGTGCATCGGGTGTTGGCGCATGTGGGGCTGCCGCAGGCTGACGCTTACGTTTGGATGGGGAAATAGCATAATTCCCACCTCCGCAAGTGCGAGGAGATGGGGCACCCTTCGGTTTACTGGGGGTTGGATTTCAGGAAGTCAGTGGTGGCTTTCAGGACTAGGGTTGGACACTCTGCAGGAGCCAGGTGGCCGCAACCCGGGACTACGGCAAGTGTCGATGCCGGAATCGCTTTCTGCATCTGCTCTCCGACGGCGAGCGGGATTAGCTGGTCGAGCGAACCCCAGACGACCAACGTCGGCCTTTGCAGGTCGGGCAGTCGAAAATCGGTCAAATCTTTGCCGTTCACCATCGCGTCGTAGCTGCGCTGGATCACCCAGCCATTTTTCGCCAAATTGTTGATTGCGGCGCGAACGACAAACGACGGAAGCGGCGTATCAATAGGGCTGAGCATGTGGCGGAGCGCTGCGAAACTTGCTGCGTCGGTCGGAAGAAAGAGCGAGGCATCGAAGGTGGGCGGGAAGTAGGTGCCGGCGGCATCGTAGACGATCAGCCGATTTACCTTCTCGGGATGATCGAGAGTCAGGCGGAGCGCGACCCATCCACCCATCGACCAACCACCCACGTTCGCATGCTGAAGTTGAAGGGTATCCATGAACTTCAGGACGACACTCTCCTGCAGGGAGATGCTGTAGTCGACGTCTGGCTTGGATGAGCGGCCATAACCCAGAAGGTCTGGGACATAGACGTGGAAGCCCTGCGCAGCCAACGCAGGGATCATCGGTGCCCAATCTTCGCCGCGCGAACCAATACCGTGGATCAGTACGAGGGGGATTCCGGGGTAGTCGGCTGGCGCCGCCTCAAGGTAGTGGATGCTGTAACCGTTGACCTCGACGTAGTGGCTCTGGACGCCGTGCCGCCAGAGCTTCACGCGGATGATCTGGTCGTTTACCCACAGCGGTTCCACGTAAAACGTCAAAACGCCCGCGATGACCAGGAGCAGGACCAGCGCGGAGAAATTCTTGAGCGCACCCTTCGTTCTCGTGCCCAACAGACCGCCTCCTGGCGATGGAGATTCGAATCCCGCGACTACTAGTTCAGCTTGATGGCCTTACCGTATTCTTCGCCGAAGACTGTGTGGTTCATTGGGAATCTGCCGCCGTCAAACTTGTCGGCCCCCTTCAGCTGTCCGACGCCAAGCAGAGCTACAACCCAGTAGCTGAGTGGCAGGCGCAAAGCCTCATGAACTTTGTCCTGCTCGAAGCCTTCCATGGGTGCGGTGTCGTAGCCGAGCGATTCGGCCATCAGCATCATACTGGTGAACGCGAGCATGACCTGCTTGTTCAGCCAGAGCTTCATCTGGTCGGGGGTGAAGCTGGACATATAGTTTGAGACACTGCTGCGGGCCTGGGCCGCATAGCTCTCCGGCATACCACCGGCCAGTCCCATCTCCAGCATCATGTCGAGATCTTTACGCCAGCCATCCATATCGCCGCATGCGACGATCATGACGGAGGCCTCCTCGACTTTGGGCTGGTTGTAGCTGGCCGCACGGAGCTTACGCTTCAGCTCCGGCGACTGGACGACGACGAAACGCCAGGGCTGCATGTTATAGCCGCTGGGCGCGTGCAATCCGGCGTCGAGGATCTGGCGGAGGTCGTTCCCGGGAACCGGGGTACCGTCGAAGCTTGGCGTCGCTCGCCGGTCGCGGATCACATCGGTTAGATTCTTCATGCTATCTACCGTCCTTGTGTTGCACGTTCTATATCTTTCGAGTCTGATGCAGCCCAGCAAAGAACGCTACTGGTCAAACAGCCCTTCGCGGGGCAATTGGGGAAAACACCCAAGAAATCAACAACGGAAGACGATTCCTACGATAGCACTTGAATGTGGATGAGTGTGGGCACACGTTACTTGATGTCGGCCATTGCGACTTCTGTGGCGTAGGGACTCTGGCCCGGGGCGTCGGAGAAGACCCAGACACCGTGGAAGGCTTTGCGTAGCTCTGGATGCGTTGCAAGCAATGTGGCCGCGGCGGCCACGTTGAGCTTGCGGGCGGCAGCACTGTCGGCGACGGATTCGACCTTGATGTGCGCGACGACGTCGATCTTGTCGCCTCCCTGATAGTCTTCGACCGTCAGCGAGGTGACGCGGAATTCCGTGCCGTCCGTGGCCTTCACGACAAGCGGTGTATCAGGACCCAGACCGCCTGAGATTGCAGAGGGGACAGCGGTGCCGAACTCCGCCTGCAGCTTATCCAGATGTGTACTGCCCACAAAATTAGCGGGGACCAGAAGCGTCTGTGCCTCCTGATAGTAGAGCCACGCATTCCAAGTCTCTTTTGCAGCGACAAGGGCGCGAGCCTGCTTCCAGTACCAAAGTCCATCGTGGCCAACTGCGGTAAGCTGTCGCGGATACAGTCCCGCCAGCAACCATTGCGGCTGACCGCTGACCGAATCCTGCCGGAAAAGGAACGACAGTCGCCACGGAGTGGCGGAGTCCATGCGGACCATCGCGAAAGCGTACTTGCCCGGAGGGAGTTGGGGGATCGAGAACTCGGCCTCGGCGGGGGTCTGGTTCAGATTGCAGAGGAATTGCGCGTCGGGATTTGCACCGGAGGCAGTTTTTACCAGAGTGCTGGCGTCAAGAATATATAGTTGCTCGACCTGAATCTGCGCGCCCACCAGTTTGGGGGCGGTGGAGGCAATCACACCAGAGATGCCCGTGAAATCCTTCTGGAAGTCGCTGATAGTAAAGGGGCGGACGTCGTTTGCGTCGTTTGCCTGAATTTTGGTGGCAAGCGATGCCGCAGCCTGGGCGAGAGTATCGCGCTCGGCCGGCTTCATCTGGGACTGCGTCGTGCAGGTCTCGGAGGCGCGCGAGACTTGGACAGAGAACATAAGGGCCGCGATCAGCAACAGGGACTTCATTCAACACCTCGTAAGACGAAGAGCAATCAAAGTGTAGTACATCGAGATCGGCACTGCCTCTTCGCATCCGTTAGACTGACCGAAGTCGCTCCGCAGCGTCTAAACTTCGGTATGAAATTTCTCGCTCCAATCCGCGTCGGTCTTCTGGTCGGGACGGCGTGCGTGTCGGCTCGGGGCCAAGCTCTGCCAGCGACTCCTCCGACCGCGCCCCAGGCTGTGCAGGCACAGCCGCAGCGACAAGCTGCTCCCCCGACTCAGCGCGCGCAGGTGGAGTTGAACGGGAAGATGCTGTCTGTTGTGGCGGATAATTCCTCGCTCAACCAGATTCTGCGGGATATTTCGCGCGTAACCGGAATGAAGATTACAGGCGGAGTGACGGATGAACGTGTCTTCGGGACCTATGGCCCGGCCGATGCTTCGTCGGTCATTTCTTCGCTGCTCGGCGGTACCGGCAGCAATATGATGATCGTGCTCGACGCCAAACAGGCTCCGCAGGAACTCGTTTTGACGCCGCGAGAAGGAGGCGCGACTCCCCCGAATCCGAATGCGAGCCGCGATCGCGGCGAGGAAGATCTGCCTCCGCAGCGGAGCCAGCACTTCCCGCGGCAGGATGGGTCGCCGAATTTCCAGATCCCGAATCAGGAGATGCCACCGCTTTCTCCTGCTCAGATGGCGCCGCTTTTGGCGCCGCCCGCACCAGCGGCTCCCCAGGGCAACCATACGACAACGCAGGAGTCGCCAAACGGCGTCAAAACTCCGCAGCAGATCTACGATCAACTGATGAAGATGCAGCAACAGCAACAGCCGAAAGATTGATATTTTGGTTGTAATTGTTAGCCAGCAAATAGCAGGTGCGAATCTGCCCTTGCGATCTAGCCGCGCATGGCCTCGAGCCGGGAGGTCGGACGCTTGGGGACATGCGCGGCGGCCACCTGGCGCGCATGGGTCCGAAACATCGCAAATAAAGCTACGCAAACACCGTGTGCCAGCAGAACACCAACAGCGAGCGATGCCAGCACCGCACAGATCAACATAATCGACGAAATCAAACCATCCCCCATAAAATCTTTGACGATCAGTTACGATACCACCAAAGATGCACCGTTATTGTCGCAAAAGCAAGGCGACATGGATGTTAATATTCCGGTGCATGTTGCCAAGGCTGGTACTGTCTGGCGAATCGGGTATTCTGAATATTGGTCGAAAAAGGTCGCCTTTCGCTAGATGAGCACAGGACTGGAAACACCACTGAACGAGACAATTCGCCCGAATACACCGACTGCCCGCCCGGTCAAGCGCCCCGGCATCACGCACATTACCGTGCGCGGCGCACGGCAGCACAACCTTCGCAATATCTCCGTTTCGATCCCACGCAATACGCTGACGGTCGTGACTGGGCTGTCGGGATCAGGCAAGTCGTCGCTTGCGTTCGACACCATCTACGCCGAGGGCCAGCGGCGCTATGTCGAGACGCTTTCCGCATACGCTCGCCAGTTTCTGGACCAGATGGAACGCCCCGATGTGGACGCCATCGATGGTTTATCTCCCGCGATTTCAATTGAGCAGAAGACTACTTCGCGGAGCCCGCGGTCGACGGTTGGCACGATCACAGAAATTTACGACTATCTGCGGCTCCTCTACGCAAGCGTCGGCCAGCCGCACTGCCCCAACTGCGGGCGACCGATTGCGCGACAAACAGCAGAACAAATCGTAGAGCGGATTGTGCAGCTTGCGCCGGGTGAGCGGATTACGGTGTTTGCTCCCATTGTCCGTGGCCGCAAAGGCGAGTTCCGCGAGGAGCTTGAGGCTCTCGATCAGCAGGGATTCCGGGCGCGCATCGACGGCGAAATGGTGGAGTTGACGGAGGGGATGCGGCTCGAAAAACGCAAGAACCACACCATTGAGGCCGTGGTCGATCGCATCATTCTGAAGCCGGTTGCGCCGCCCGAAAATCCCAACGGCGCGCTCAGCGGGGCGACAAAGTACGACACGCGCCGGCTGGAAGCTTCAGTTCTGAAGGCGCTTCAGATGGCGAATGGACTCGTCCTGATTGCGATTCAGTCGGCATCGTCGCGCCAGTTAGATGAGACGCTCTACTCGTCCACGATGGCCTGCCCGGATTGCGGAATCAACGTTCCGCGTCTGGAGCCACGCAGCTTCTCCTTCAACTCCAACTACGGTGCCTGCGCCGAGTGCCACGGCCTCGGCAGCATCTACGACTTCGACCCAGCAAGAACGATTACCGATTGGTCGAAACCGCTGCTCGATGGAGCGATGGGGCCGGGTTCTGGCAGTACCTATCTACTGAACTTGATCAAGTTGGCGGCTGAAAAGTACAAGATCAACCTGAAGCTGCCGTTTGAGCAGCTGACAAAGGTCGAGCAGGATCTGCTGCTGTATGGGCCGCCAGCTGGCGAGATGGGCCGGACGGGATTCCACGGAATCTTCGCCTATCTGCGGTCGAATCTGGAAGAGACGAAGAGCGAAGGCTATCGCGAGTACATGATGCAGTACATGTCGGCGACAACCTGCCCGAAGTGCAAGGGGCGGCGGCTGCGGCCGGAGTCGCTGGCTGTGACGATTCCGATTCCTACTTCGCTGAATGGCGAGCCAGTGGCGGCGAGCATCGCGGACTACACAGCACTATCGCTGGAGCGGGCTCTGATTGGCGCGCGAGCGATGGTTTTTACGGGGCGCGAGCGGTTGATCGCGGATCGGCTTCAGCGCGAGATTATTGAACGGCTGGAGTTCCTGAATGCCGTTGGCCTTGGCTACCTGTCACTTGATCGCTCCGCCGCAACGATCTCCGGCGGCGAAGGCCAGCGTATTCGGTTAGCGACGCAGATTGGATCTCGACTTCGCGGCGTGTTGTATGTGCTGGATGAGCCCTCAATTGGTCTGCATCAGCGGGATAATCAGCGGCTGATTGCGGCTTTGCTTGCTCTGCGCGACCTGGGTAATACGGTGCTGGTGGTTGAGCACGATGAAGACACGATGCGCAAAGCGGACTACCTGCTCGACTTGGGGCCGGGCGCCGGAAAGAACGGTGGATACCTGATCGCAGCCGGTACGCCAGCGGAGATTATGGCGAACCCCGAGTCGGTGACGGGGCAATATCTCGCAGGCAAGATCGATATTGTGACACGGCCTTCGCGGACCCTGGAGGACGGCACCGTGGACCTTGGGCCACGGAAGCTGACTGGCCGCTGGATCACGGTGGAAGGCGCTCGATCGCACAACCTGCGAAACGTCTCGGTCCATTTCCCTATCAGCGTAATGACCGTCGTGACGGGTGTCTCGGGGTCGGGCAAATCGACACTGGTAAACGACATTCTGTACCGCGCGCTGGCGAAGGAACTTTACGGATCTCGTGAAGAGCCGGGGCAACATTGGAAGATCGTCGGTTTCGACCAGCTCGACAAAGTAATCCAGATTGATCAGTCGCCGATTGGGCGGACACCACGGTCAAACCCCGCGACTTATACCGGAGTCTTCACAGCGATTCGCGATCTGTTTGCGATGTTGCCGGATTCGCGTGAACGCGGCTACAAGCCGGGGCGGTTCTCGTTCAATGTGCAGGGCGGACGTTGCGAAGCTTGCCAGGGCGAAGGCCAGCGACGCATCGAGATGAACTTCCTGCCCGACGTCTACGTGCTCTGCGAGGTATGCAACGGACGTCGTTACAACCAGGAGACGCTGGCGGTTAAGTTCAATGGCTACTCGATCGCCGACCTGCTGGATCTCTCAATTGCCGATGCTCTGCCGATCCTGAAAGACATTCCGGCGGTGGGCATCAAGCTGCAGACGTTGGTGGATGTTGGCCTGGGCTATGTGCATCTGGGACAGTCGGCGACGACGCTTTCCGGCGGCGAAGCTCAGCGGATGAAGCTGGCTCGTGAGCTTTCCAAACGACAGACCGGACGCACACTTTATCTGCTGGACGAGCCGACAACCGGGCTGCACTTTGACGATGTGCGGCGTCTGCTGGACGTGTTACATCGGCTGACGGACCTCGGCAATACCGTCATTATCATCGAGCACAATCTCGACATCATTCGCAACGCCGACTACCTGATCGATATGGGGCCGGAGGGTGGCGAAGGTGGCGGAACGGTCGTCGGATTTGGAACGCCAGAACAGTTGGCGACTGTCGCTGCCAGCTACACCGGGCAGTTTTTGCGGACGCACTTTCCGGGGCTTCAAGTGCGCACGATCAACCCGAACGCTGGCGAGCAACCAAAGTACGAGGCTGCTCCAGATGCCGTGAAGGTATTTCGCGGGAAGTTTGTCCAGCCAGAAAAGAAGACTGGAAAGCCGACCGCGAAGGCTCCTGCCAAGAAGGTCGCGGCAAAGAAAGTTACCGCCAAGAAGGTTGCAAAGAAGAAGGTTGCAAAGTGATGGAGTCGGGGCCGACATCGCGCATACCGAACCTGCTGCATCTCTTTTTCTTTCTAATACTTACGCTGTTTGCGTTGCTGCTTTCGGAAGCTGTGATTCTGACGTTGGCGCATGGCGCTCCCGTTGAAGTGACGCTGAAGGATCAACGGCTTCAGCTGTTTGCTAATGTTGTCACTTACCTGATCGCACTGGTGTTGGCGTATTTTGCAATGCCCGTGTTCTGGCATCAGTCGTTTCTGGACGGTCTTCAGTGGAACCTCAAGAATGCCAAGCCTTGGTTTGGGCCGGCTGGGCTGCTGGTCGGATTCGCGGCACAAGGCGTCACCGTCTTCATCCCTCATCCAAAAGAATTACCCGTCGAGGCGATCTTCCATAATCCTGCGATCATCTGGTTTCTGGTGGTCTTTGGCGTCGTGATCGGACCGATCTTTGAAGAGGTGATGTTTCGCGGCTTTCTGCTGCCGGCGATTGCGATTGCCGTAGACTGGCTGCGGATCCCCCGTGGTGCCGATGACATCGCATCCCTCGAGAACTTGATTGCGTGGCGGTCGTCGGCGGGTTATTCAAACGTCGCGCTCGTCATCTCATCGGTGATTACGAGTGCCTGTTTTGCGATGATTCACGCGCCTCAGCTTGGATACACAGTCCCCGCTTTGGCGTTGCTGATGTGTGTCTCGTTGATTCTCTGCTTTATCCGAATTCGGTCCGAGTCAGTTGCTGCTTCGACATTCGTTCACGGATGCTACAACCTGTCTGTTTTCCTGACGTTGTTTGTCAGCACCGGCGGCTTTCGTCATCTGGACAAGATTTAGACAGGCCACGGTTTATCTTGGTTGAGGAGATACCCCGAACATGATCGACCCTCGTGAAACTCTGCTCGACCTCATTGCCACCCACTCCTTCAAGCTAGGCGACTTTTTGCTCGCCTCTGGGCAGAAGTCCGACTACTACATCGACTGCCGCATCACGACGCTGCACGCCGAAGGCGGACGCTTGGCAGGAATCGTGCTGCTTGATCTTATCCGCGAACATTGCCCAACCGCCGTCGCAGTTGGTGGCCTGACGATGGGCGCTGATCCTTTGGTGTCGAATACAGCTTCGGCCAGTGCGTGGGAGCTGGCGGATTACATGGAGTTTCAGGAACTTGCGCCGGAGGAAGACCACGGCGATGAACCCGCGCTGCTGCACGGCTTCCTCGTTCGCAAGGCAGAGAAGACGCACGGCACTGGACGGCGGATCGAGGGCTACCTGCAGGAAGGTGCGCCGGTAGTGATCGTCGACGACGTCTGCACGACGGGCGGCTCGACAATCACAGCACTTGAAGCGGCTCGCGAGGCTGGGATGAAGGTAGTTGGCGTTTTCTGCCTGGTGGATCGCGAGCAGGGCGGCCGATTGACGATTGAGCGGGCGTTGGCGGAGATTCCGGCGAACGTAGATATTCCATTTGTATCAGTGTTCACAGCCAATGACGTTCGGCGGGCACATATCGCGATGCGAGGGTAGAGCCACTAGTCTGGAATCTCTCTTATCGAAAGATATGTACAACGTAATCTTAACGTTCGCCATCTCAAAGGCGCAGACGCTACTATTTAGGTAGTCCCACTGATTTCTTTTCCGAGGCTTACCCAGATGAATTCTACCGCTCTGCCCTGTCGCTATTGCGACTGTGTTGGCCACCATGCTTCGCGGCTGCGCGCATTTGATTGGCCACTGTACTTTATCGGATTTGCCCCAATCCGGTGTAAAAACTGCGGTGTGCGCAGTTATCGTCGACGCTCAGTGGTCAAAGGTGGACTGGCGGTTTCGCCCGCATGGAAGGATGATCGTCTAAACTAGTACGGACATGATTCCTACACTTGAATGGCTGCCTGAAGGCGTTAACTTTCTCGATCAGACAAAGCTTCCCCTCGAAGAGACTTACGTTCTCGCCACGGATTACAAACAAGTTGCGACGGTTATCCGCGACATGATCGTTCGCGGAGCGATGGCCATCGGCGTCTCCGGCGCGATGGGTGTTGCGCTCGGGATTCAACAGTCCACGGCAACGACTTACGAGGAATTGACTCCAGAGGTCGATACGATCTGTGAACACCTTGCGTCGACCCGCCCTACAGCCGTAAACCTGTTCTGGGGGATCGACCGTGTCCGCGATCTTTATCTAACGCTGGCAGAAGCGAACACGCCGATCCCGGAGATCAAGTCTACGGTCGTGGCTCTGGCGCTCGAGATGTATGACGAGGACATTGCCAACTGCCGTCAACTGGGCGCTCACGGTGCCGCTCTGATGCCACAGGAGGGGACCATCTTGACGCACTGCAACGCTGGCGCACTGGCGGCCTGCGGCTATGGGTCGGCTCTGGGGGTTATCCGCGCTGCGATTGAACAAGGTCACAAGCTTTCGGTGTTGGCCGATGAGACGCGGCCATACCTGCAGGGTGCTCGACTGACGGCGTGGGAGTTGATGAAGGACGGCATCGAGACCACAGTGCTGTGCGACAACATGTCCGCCCACCTGATGAAGAAGGGTCGGATTCAGGCGGTTATCGTGGGAGCGGATCGTATTGCGGCCAACGGTGACACCGCCAACAAGATCGGCACATACGGTGTTTCGATTCTCGCGAAAGAGCATGGCATTCCCTTCTACGTTGCCGCTCCGTGGGCCACGCTGGACCTGGCGACAGCCCATGGTGATCTGATTCCCATCGAACAGCGCGACGCCCGCGAGGTCACACACTCGAACGGTAAGCAGATGACGCCGGACGGGGTGGGAATCGAGAATCCGGCGTTCGATGTAACGCCCGCCAAGTACATTACGGCGATCATTACGGAGCGAGGAATTCTGCGTGCGCCGTTTGAGGAATCAATTGCCGTGATGGCGTTGGACAAACCATAGCCCTCAGCTTGATGGGACGACAATGAGTACACGGAACCTCCCTTTGACCAAACTCTGATTGGCTTATGCTTGAGGAGTCGAAAGTGAAGGGCTCGTCCGCATGTTTCTGTTTCGCTCGCACCATCCCATCCTGAATCTGCGTCTCCGGTCTCTCGCCCGCGGGAATGTTATGGTGATCGGGAGTCTGTTCGCATCGGTGCTGATGTCGGATTTTCCGCACAATCGTGCGACGATGCTATTGGTTTTTCCAACTTTGCTCGCGATGGTCGGTACAGGCGAGACGGTGCGCTGCATGCGGTTACGCTGGGGCTACTACCATGCGGGGGTCATACTATGTATCTACATGGACCTGATGATCCTGTGCATGATCCTGTTTTTTCTGATCTATCCGTACTGGCATTTTCTGAGTGTCAGCCGCTAAGTCCTCTGATGTAAGCTACCTGCGGTATACTTGCGCCCAGTCCTCCCGTGTGCTCAAATCCGGTCTTTTCGTAGGAGATATAAATGATCAAAGGATTTCGCGATTTCCTGCTGCGTGGCAACGTCGTCGATCTCGCAGTCGCTGTCATCATCGGCGCTGCATTCACGTCTATTGTCACGTCGTTTGTGACCAACATTGTTACTCCGCTGATTGCAGCCATCGTCGGGAAGCCGGATTTTTCAGCCCTAGTGCTGAAGGCAAACGGCGGAATCATCACGTATGGAACTTTTCTCAATTCCGTGATTTCGTTCATTTTGATCGCGATCGTCGTTTACTTCATGATCGTGGTTCCCATGAACTACGCGATGTCAAAGTCCCGGAAGCCTGTTGTGGAGGAAGTCACTTCCAAGGGCTGCCCTCAGTGCCTGTCGGAGATTCCGTTGGCTGCAACACGTTGCAAATTCTGTACACAGGCCGTTTAGCTTCAGGCAGTTCGTTTCGAGCCTCCGCAGCCAAGTTGGCTGCGGAGGCGTTTTATCATTGGGCATAACTGCTCTTCCATCCCCGATCCCATAGGACTTCCATGACTCGTTCTGCCGCCTTTGCGCTGCTGGTGTCGCTCTCTGTCTACTCTGCCAAGGCCCAGCAGGACTCGACGGCGGTCTTCGGCTATCGAGACTTTACCCAGCAAGCCAAGTGGGATGCGGCGTTTCAGGCAGTACCCGATGCGGTGCTGGCCGGACAACATCTGAAGACGCTTACCAAGGCTCCGCACTGGGCGAGTTCGCCGGAAGACTACGACACAGCGCTGTATGTCGCCGAGAAGTTCAAGGCGGCTGGGCTTGAGACGCGGATCGTTCCTTATAAAGTCCTGCTCAACAAGCCCGTCAAGATCTTAATTGAAGCGTTTGATCCAGCCGGACACAAGCTGATGAGTGGGCCGACTCCCGAGCATGTCGATCCGATCGCAAATGGTGGAGACCCATTTCAGGATGATCCGCGAGTGCTGCCAGCCTTCAACGGAAGTTCGCCATCGGGCGATGTGACGGCCGTGGTCGTCTACGCAAACTACGGCTCGCCGGCGGACTTCAAGCGTCTGGCCGACATGGGCGTCACCGTCAAAGGCAAGATCGTGCTGGTGCGGTACGGATCGAACTACCGTGGGATCAAGGCCTACGACGCGCAGTTGGGGGGCGCAGTAGGAGTCCTGATCTACTCCGACCCGGCCGACGACGGGTACTTCAAGGGCGATATGTATCCCAAGGGTGCGTACCGGCCCGAGTCTGCCGTTCAGCGCGGTGCGGTGCAGTTTTTGTCTATCTATCCCGGCGATGCGACGACTCCTGGAATCGCTTCGACGATGGAATTGCCGACTTCAAAGCGTATCTCCGCCGACAAGATTCAGGCAAATTGGCCCAGCATTCCGGTGAACCCACTGTCGTATCTGGATGCAACCCCGATTCTGAAGGCCATGGGCGGCGACGAAAGCCCACGCGGTTGGCAGGGAGCATTGCCGTTTACGTATCACATCGGCGGAACCGCCTCGGTAAAGGTCCACATGCATCTGGAGCAGGATACGAAGCTGCGGACAATCTGGGATGTGATCGGCACCATCGACGGTACAGACCCCATGGAGAAGGAAAACTGGGTGGTTGCGGGCAATCATCGCGACGCATGGGTGTATGGCGCGGTCGATCCGAACTCCGGCACCGCGGCGATGCTGGAGACAGTTCACGGCCTGGGCGTGTTGCTGAAACAGGGCTGGAAGCCGAAGCGGAGGGTGGTCATCGGTTCGTGGGATGCAGAGGAAGAGGGCCTGATCGGGTCGACCGAATGGGTCGAGGAGCATGAGGACCACCTGAAGCATGCCGTCGCGTACTTCAACACGGATGTCGCGGTGTCGGGGCCAAGCTTTACGGCGTCGGCGGTGCCGTCGCTGAAGCAGTTTGTGCGCGAGGTGACGCGCGAGGTGCAGAGCCCAGCCGGTGGTAGCGTCTACGACCAGTGGCTGAAGGGCCAGGCTAGGCACCGTGGCGATGACGGAGACGAACCGGACGCTGTGAATCCGGGAACCAATCAAACCATGGAGGCTCCGCGAGCGGCGCGGCAGGGCGATGCCAACGTTGTGAACGAGGTACGGGTGGGCGACCTTGGTTCGGGCTCGGACTACACCCCATTCTTCCAGCACGAGGCGGTGCCCTCTACCGACATCGGATCGAACGGGGCGTATGGCGTGTATCACTCGGTCTTCGACAACTACAACTGGTTCATCAAAAACGCCGACCCGACTTTTGTCTATGAGCAGCAACAGGCACGCGTCCTGGGGTTGGAGATTCTGCATATGGCCGATGCCGATGTGCTGCCGTATGACTTCCGGGCCTACGGGGCGCAGGTGGTTGGATATGTGAGCGCGGCCGAACGCAATGCCGCAGCCGCCGGAATGACTCTGGAGTTCTCCGCACTTACCAACGCTGCGACGCGATTTGCGGATGCGGGAGCAGCGATCCGGAAGAAGCAGTTGTCCGCTCCAACATCTGCATTCGCGCTGAATGAGGCCCTGCGCGGCGCGGAACAGGCGCTGATAGACCCGGTTGGTCTGCCAAATCGCGGCTGGTATAAGCACCAGATCTACGCGCCGGGCGAGTTTACGGGCTATGCGGCGGTGGTCATTCCGGGTGTCACTGAGGGAATCGACGCAGCGGATACGGCCCGAACGCAGGCTCAGATTGGCGCATTGACCGCAGCATTGAATCGGGCTGCGGGTGTTCTGGAAGTAGCTGCGAAGTAGAGGAACGCTCAGGACTCTGCAAAGATACCCGTTGTAACACCTTCGGTGTATCGCGTTTGTCCGTCGGTGGGATGTCCGGAACGGGGGTGAGGGCGCAATCTAAATCTCAAGAGACGGCACGATGTTGCCGCCCGCAGGAGGTTCACCCCATGGTTCACGATCTCGTCCTCTCCGTAGTTTTCCTGTCGATGATCGTCGCCCCCGCGCTGATTGCGATGCGCGCCGACAACAGCGAACAGGATTTCTAGGGTCTGAGACGCCCGTACGGAGCGCGCGACTCCCCAACTTGGATTGATTCGCGTGTGTTTAGGCAGTTTGACCTCCCCAACCGATGTTTTTGGCCCCCCCGTTGTAGATCCATATGCATGAACAATTTTGGGCCACATTCTCCCGTGAGAATGTGGCCCTGCTTCATTTTCGTGACGACCATCACAACGCCGGAACTTGCGTTTGCGGTAGACTTCTTCTGTACCCCCTACCCGGGGGAGAGAGAAGTGCAATGCAGAAAAGTCCCGTAAAGATCATCATCGCGAGTGTCATTATCCTTGGATCGGTTTTGTGGCTGGCGGTAACCGGCACAGCAGCGAACAAGAGCTACTACGTTACGATCACTGAGCTGCAGGGCATGGGCGGCAAGGCCTATACGCGCCACCTTCGCGTAGCTGGCAACGTCGCGCCCGGAAGCATCCATCGCACCGGCGCAGACGCGGACTTTACGCTGCTGGAACAGGGCAAGATTTTGAAGGTGGTGTACAAGGGTTCGGAGCCGCCGCCGGACACGTTCAAGGATGACGCGCAGGCTCTGGCTATCGGAACCTATGGCCGCGACGGCGTATTCCATGCGACGCAGTTACAAGCGAAGTGCGCCAGCAAGTATGCTCCGGCACCCGGATCTCGGCCTGGGCAGCCAGCTACTCCGGCTGTTGCCACGCCGGAACAAGGTAAGACGGCTGAGTTGGTTACGCCTAAATTGAAGTAACGTGTTGGATGCGGAAGACAAAAGCGGATTCTGGCCAAGCCGGAATCCGCTTTTGTGTGTCTACTTCCCTACTAATTGCTCCAGGTAAAGATAGATAAACTCGACGCCCGCGTAATACGACTCGACACCGAGGCGCTCGTCTTTGACGTGCGCCCGGTCGTCGTCCTCGTCGATGCCCATACCGCTGAACCCGTAAGTCGGGATTCCAGCAGCCATGGTGGCTTTGGAGTCGCTCGCTCCGGTCTCCATCTCCGGGATGACCGGGGTCCCCGGCCACATTTGTTCGGTCGTCTTGTGCAGCGCGTCGAAGTAAGCGCGGGTGACGCCGTTCAGTTCAAACGGAAACTGGTAGGTAGCGAGACGCCCCAGCGCCGTGGAGAGCTGATAGATTGCGTTTTCCTTACGCGGTACGGAGCTGTGACCGCCGGGGTTGGTCACCGTCAGCTTGAAGTCTGCGTAGAGTTTTCCGTCGCTTCTACTCCGATGTAGCTCGGCTTGCCTTTCTGTGTAATCAGGCCGCCGGAGTCGGGGTTGATCGCAAAGCCCGCGTCGATCAGTTCAAGGTGATTTTTCAAAAGCCAGGCGACGCCGTTGTTACTCCCCCCTCTTCGTCTGCGGTCAGCGCCAGGATCAGGTCGCGATCCGAAACAAAGCCCTGCCGCTTCAGCAGAAGGAACGACGTCACATTGGCGGCGTCCGAGTCCTTCATATCCTGCATGCCACAACCGAAAAAGTAGCCGTCCTTCTCCACTAATTTGAACGGATCGCTTGTCCAGTCTTCGCGCTTGGCCTCGACAACATCGAGATGCGCGATGATCAGAGCCGGCTTCA
The DNA here is from genome assembly GCA_043783075.1 of Rhodanobacteraceae bacterium. Taxonomy (GTDB): domain Bacteria; phylum Acidobacteriota; class Terriglobia; order Terriglobales; family Acidobacteriaceae; genus Edaphobacter. The sequence continues at coordinate 8,259 of JAYVZU010000017.1, read as the reverse complement.
GCGTACTGCCATGCTTGCCGTGGTAGCGGAGCACGAGGTTGCCGTGGCGATCGTCCGGGCCCATGACGACCATGTCCTTCGCGGCAAATCCTGCGTCGAGGAACCTCTTGCGCATGGCCTCTGCCGCGACCGTGGTCGAGCCTACGGAGTGGCTGGTGTTGGTCTCGATGAGCTGCTTGAGAACGTCATGCGCGAGGGCGCGGTCGGCCGTGCTCAGCATAGGTTGCTGCGCCTGCGCCATGGCGGCCAAAGTGACGAAAGCAAGGCCAGTCAGCGTGTATTTCTTCATACGAGGGGATCTCCTGAACACGACTATACGCAAGGGAACGGTGCCCATAGCCTATACTCGACGATGGGGCAATGGAGATTACTGAACAAGTTAAGTCCGCCGCAACGACAGCGCCAGCCGCGTCGCTGGTCGGCGTCTCGAAGCTGTTTGCGACGTTTGCTGCAGTCCGAAATTTATCGCTGACCATTGAACGTGGCACCATCACCGTTCTGCTCGGCGAAAACGGCGCCGGCAAGTCGACACTGTTGCGATTGATCGCGGGACTAACTGCGCCGACGCACGGTACGGTGTCAGTGCTCGGGAAATCCGCAATCGAGCAACGCGGTCGGATCGCATATATGAGCCACGCGTCAATGCTGTACGACGAGCTATCTGCAATGGAAAATCTGAGATACTTTGCCACGCTACACGCCGACGGCGGCTGTGCCTGCGTGGGATCACCGGAGATGGCGCTGCGAGCAGTTGGCCTTGACCCATACCTTCCGCGTCCGGTCGGCCAGTATTCCCAGGGGATGCGGCAGCGGACGTCGCTGGCCCGCGTGATCCAGGCGGACCCCGAAGTGTTGCTGCTGGATGAGCCGTTTTCAAACCTTGATGTCGGCAGCGCACAGCATATTGTGGAGTTGCTCGCGGACTTCCGCACCTGGCCGATTCAAGGCAGTTCCGCCGGTCGCACGATTATTTTGACGACCCATCAGGCGCATCTTGCAGAACCAATCTCAGACGTCACGGTCACAATGGATCGCGGTGCGCTTGCGTCGGTGGTGACGAAATGAAGCCTCCGGCAAAAACCAACGCGGTGCGGGTGCTGGATGGACTGGGAATCTCGTACGAGCTTCGTTCCTATGAGGTCGATCTGAACGACCTGACCGCCACCAACGTGGCTAAAAAGATCGGAATGCCGGCGGAGCAGGTCTTCAAGACCCTACTCACCGAGGCCAATACTGGGGAGCATTTCTTCGCAGTCGTGCCGGGGGACCAGGAGCTGGATTTGAAGAAGATGGCTGGTGCGGCAGGCGTCAAGAAGGTGGAATTAGCGTCGCTAAAGAATGTCGAACCGCTGACGGGCTACGTTCGCGGTGGAGTAACTGTGCTAGCCGCGAAGAAGCCGTACCCCGCGATTGCGGATGAGACGATTGAGCTGTTCGACACGATCAGCGTCTCGGCTGGGCTGCGCGGTTTGCAGGTGATCCTCGCCCCCGCAGACTATCTGCGAGCCTCAGAAGCCGCAGTTGCGGACCTGACGCGAGGTGTCGCAGCTTGAATTTTTACTGGCACGTCTGGGCTCATCTTCGCAAAGACCTTCAGGTGGAGTGGCGGTCGCGCGACTCGATTACTGGCATGCTGTTCTTCTCGCTGCTGGTGGTCGTCGTATTCTCGCTGGCTTTCGACCCGACCGCTGCTGTCTCACGCCAGATCGCCGGCGGAATTCTCTGGATGGTGCTGCTCTTTGCCTCGACGACCGCGTTGAACCAGGCCTGGACGCGGGAACAGCGCAACCACGTGCTTGACGCGCAGCGCATGGCACCGAGTTCGGCGGCGGCATTGTTTCTCGGCAAAGCACTCGCCAATATGATCTTCGTGATTGCGGTGGAACTTGTTTTGGGGCCGTTGTTTACGGTCTTTTACAACCTGCACGCGCTGGGTCAGGGATGGATGCTGCTTGCCGTGATGCCGCTGGGGACGTGGGCTTTGGTGGCAAACGGCACATTTTTCGCGGCGCTGGGCCTACGGACTCGCAACCGTGAGCTAATGTTGCCACTGGTGCTGTTCCCTATCTCGATTCCCGCGCTTTTGGCCATGATTCAGGCCACAACTAGCATTTTGACCGGGGAGAACGAGCCCGACCTCTGGATTCGTCTGCTGGTCGTCTACGACGTCGTCTTCACGACCGTCTGCCTGCTGCTCTTCGACACGCTACTCAACGCCGAATAACGGCTATGTTTGTGACGGTAGTCACGACGGCCCGTACCTCCACACGCTAAGATAACGGTATGCAGGATACTGTCCAGCCCAAACGCACCGGCCTGATAATCGGCTTGGTGTGGCTCGCCCTCACTTTGGTCGTTCTGGTGATCGGATTCCGTGAGGCGATCTTCATTTCGCCGACCGACGCCGCCCAGGGCAACGTAGGCCGCATCTTTTATTGGCATGTGCCGTCGGCCATGCTTGGCCTTGTCTTCCCTTACGTCAACTTCGCCGCGTCGCTGGCCTTTTTGTACTTTCGGCAACGCAATCCGCTTGCGGCTCTCACGGCAGATGCCTGGGCAGTTGCTGCTGCGGAAGTCACGGTCGTCTACACGTCGATCTGTCTGGTGACAGGAATGCTCTGGGGTCGCGCAGTGTGGGGTATCTGGTGGACGTGGGATGCGCGTCTGACTTCCCTGCTGCTGCTTTGGCTGCTTTATGTCGCCTACATCATGACGCGTCGGCTTTCGACCACCGGCCAGACGTCAACCATGGGTGCGATCATCTCGGTCTTCGCCGCGATCGACGTGCCACTGGTTTACTTCTCGATTCGCTGGTTCCGCACCCAGCATCCGTCGCCGGTATTCGGCGGTGGCGCAGACTCTGGTCTCGACAAGAGCATGTACCCGGCATTTGAGTGGAATATTCTGGCGTGGTTCATGTGGGGAATCTTCATCCTGGCCTTCCGGGTTGCTGTGGAAAAACGGCAACAAAGGGTTGAGCAAGCGGCTGCGCTGCGTTCGCTCGAAGGCGATCTGGACAACTTCAACCTGGGCGGAGCGGAGCGTGGCAATGCGATTTGATGGAATGGATACCATGGAAGGCCGGCACCTGGTCTTCGCGTACGCATCGGTGGCCCTGATTCAGGGCGGTTACTTCATCTCGGTTCTGCTGAATTGGCTCAAACTTCGCAAATCAGGCGACAGCAACTAGCAAAAAAATCAGCGAAGCTGGTGACCAGCTTCGCTGTCCGAGGAGTATCGCAGATGATGTGGAGGACTACGCTCCGGCAATCAACCACTTCACTTCACTAAACACAGCCTCTCGAAAGTAGTTGCGAAAATATTTTGCTAATCTGCAACTTGCTCCAAACAATGCCCCAAGCTAGACTCCGAGAGGTGACTCCACGCCTCAAACTTTCCCGTTCGCTCGTGCTGGCGGCTCTGCCGTTGCTCGCCCTAGCGGGCTGCAAGAAACGTGGATTTCCGGAGTTTCCTGACGGCTTTCGAGAGTTCGCCTACGTGGCGAACAGCGAAGGCAACACCGTCACGGTGCTCGACCTCGTCTATTTGCGACCGGACCGCACGCTGAGCGTGGGAAATACGCCGATTGCGCTGGCAAAAAATCCGACACGCGATGAGGTCTACGTCGTGAATTCGCAGCCGGGACAAGCGACAGGATCGGTCTCGGTAATCGACACGTCTAAAAATACCGTCGTCGCGACTATTCCGGTACATCGCAATCCGAGTTATATTTCTGTCGATTCCACAGGCCAGCGGGCCTTTGTCGCAAATACCGGATCGAACACAGTCAGCGTCCTGGACCTCGCTTCGCGCAAAGTGATTGCCACTGTCGCGACGGGCGAGAAGCCGACCATAGCGCTAATTTCTCCGGATGGCCGAACGCTTGTCGTGACGAATCGCGGGAGCGCGAGCATTAGCGTCTACGCGTCGAATATTCCTGCGTTGGCAGCCGCGGGGACTGCTGCAGAAGCACCCAAATCGGGTCCAGCGCTGAGCCTTCGCTCTACCTTTGCGGGCTGCCCCGGAGCGGCCGACGCCATCATATTGCCGGATTCCTCGAAGACCTTTGTCGCGTGCTCCTACTCGCACCATGTGATGGCTGTCTGGCTGGCAGCAGAGGCAGACTCCTGGTCGGCCAAGCAGGATGCTTCGCTGACTTCCGACCATCTGCTGGCGTTGCTTGATGTGGGCGAAAATCCAACCAACCTGACGATGAAGCCGGATGGCGGAGAGGTATTCTCGTCGAACCGCGACTCAGATTCGATCTCCGAAATTCTGACCCAAACGAACGAGGTCGGTTCGACCTACGCGATCGGAAACCATCCGGCGCACGGTCTGGTTTCGGGCGATAACGGTGCGCTCTGGGTCTCGAACGTCGGCGGCGAGGCGATCTCGCTGTACTCCATCGCCGACGGCAAGTTCCTGTCGAGCATTCGTACAGGCATGGCACCCGACGCGCTGGCGTTCTCTGAGCCGGAGCAGATGCTGCTCGTTGCCGACACGCGAACAGGTGATGTTGCGGTGATCCGAACTGCCAGCAAATTGGGGCCGGCTCTGTTTACCATTCTTCCGGCGGGTGGCTCGCCAGTCGCAATCGTCGTCAAGGCGATGCCTGCAAAAACTTAGGAAATCCGGCCTTCGGGACTCGGGTAGACTCAAGGCTTATGCTGCTTACGCTGTCGACAACTTATAAACCAGCGACAGACCTCGGCTACCTCCTGCACAAGAATCCCGCGCGGATGCAGACGGATGAATTGGCCTTCGGGCAGGCGCATGTCTTTTATCCAGAGGCGACCGAGGATAGCTGCACCGCAGCGTTGATGGTGGAGATTGACCCGATTGCCCTAGTCCGCGGACGCCAGGGACCGGCAGGCAATTGCCAGCAGTTTGAGCAGTATGTCAACGATCGCCCGTATGCGGCGAACTCCTTCCTAAGCGTTGCCATTGGGCGCGTGTTTGCGTCCGCGCTCGGTGGCCGCAGCAAAGAGCGAGCAGAACTGGCAGAGACGGCAATCCCGCTGGTGGCGCGGATTCCAGCGATTGCGGCACAAGGTGGAGAGGATCTGGTGCGTAGGTTGTTTGAGCCGCTCGGATATACGGTCGAGACCACCGGACAAAAACTGGACAACAAGTTCCCGGAGTGGGGCGAGTCGCCCTATGTTTCGCTCCAGATCAGCGGGACAGTGCGCTTGCAGGACCTGCTGGCGCATCTCTACGTCCTGATTCCGGTGCTCGACAACGAGAAGCACTACTGGGTAGGCGATGACGAAATCGACAAGCTGTTGAAGCGCGGTGAGGGTTGGCTGCCAATGCATCCCGAGAAGGATTTGATAGTCTCCCGCTACCTGAAGCGGCAGCGCGGACTGACGCGGGAAGCTCTCGCGCGCCTGGTGCCGGAGGAGTCAGAACCGGCCGACGACACGCAGGAAAACGTCCGCGATGAAGAAGAGCAGAAGGTAGAGCGGCCGTTGGGGTTGCATGAGCAGCGGCTTGGCGCGGTGCTCTCCGTGCTGCATGGATCCGGTGCAAAGCGGGTGATGGATCTCGGTTGCGGCGAAGGCAAGCTGCTGAAGTCGCTGATTCCGGAAACACAGTTTGAGGCGATCCTGGGCATGGACGTCTCGTGGCGAGCCCTGGAGATTGCGCAGGAGAAGTTGAAGTTGGAGCGGCTGGTGGAGCGCCAGCGTACTCGCGTGACACTGATTCAGGGCTCGTTGATGTATCGCGATCGGCGCCTTAACGGCTTCGATGCGGCTGCGGTTGTCGAAGTGATAGAGCATCTTGACGCTCCACGCCTGGCAGCCTTCGAGCGCGTACTGTTTGAGTTTGCACGGCCTGAATTTGCAATTGTGACCACCCCAAATATTGAGTACAACGCCAGGTTTGCGACCCTGCCCGTCGGACAGTTCCGGCATCGCGACCATCGATTTGAGTGGACCCGGGCCCAGTTCACGGGCTGGGCAGACGAAGTCTGCATGAGGTTTGGCTACACGGTCCGTTTTCAGGGGATCGGCCCACAGGATTCAGAGTTGGGCGCGCCGACCCAGATGGCGGTCTTCACTCTGAAAAACGAATCGAGCGCCGAGGTGAAGGCATGACCATTAAACTGCCGGAACTCTCTCTCGTTCTGCTGGTTGGGCCTTCCGGCTCCGGTAAATCTTCCTTCGGCCGCAAACACTTTCTGCCGACCGAAGTGATCTCATCGGACTTTTGCCGCGGCCTCGCCTCTGATGACGAGAACGACCAGTCTGCCACGCGCGATGCCTTCGCCTTGCTGCATGAGATTGTCCGCAAGCGGCTGGCGCGCGGCCGCTTGACCGTCGTTGACGCTACGAATGTACAGCCGGAATCCCGTAAGCCATTGATTGCGCTGGCGCGGGAGTACCACGTCATTCCCTGCGCAATCGTCTTCGATCTGCCGGAGAGCGTCTGCCAACAGCGGAACGAGACGCGTCCTGACCGCCAGTTTGGGCCGCATGTGGTACGAAATCAGGCGCAGCAGATGCGGCGTTCTATGCGCGGTTTGGAGCGAGAAGGTCTGCGCCATGTCTTCACACTCTCCAGCCCAGACGAGGTGGATGCGGCGGTCGTTACGCGGGAGCCGCTTTACAACAATCGCAAGAGGGAACATGGGCCGTTCGACATCATCGGCGACGTGCATGGCTGCTTCGACGAGCTATGCGATCTGGTGCGGGAACTTGGATATGAGGTGTCGGAGAGTGACGGGCAGTTCAGCCTGACGGCACCGACTGGGCGGAAGCTGGTTTTCGTCGGCGACCTTGTCGACCGTGGTCCACAGACGCCCAACGTATTGCGCTTTGTGTCGCAGATCGTCGCGTCGGGTCAGGCCTTCTGCGTTCCCGGCAATCACGATATCCGGCTGATGAAGTCGCTGCGCGGCAAGGAGATGCCACTGACATGGGGTCTCGGGGAGTCGCTGGAACAGCTTGCGAAGGAGCCGATCAACTTCAAGCCGGAGATGGCGAAGTTCATCGACAGCCTGGTAAGCCACTACGTCTTCGACGATGGCAACCTGGTGGTCGCACACGCGGGATTGCCGGAGACGATGCAGGGTCGCGGCTCCAGCAAAGTGCGCGATGTCGCAGTGCACGGCGAGAAGACCGGCGAGACCGACGAGTTTGGCGATATTCGCTATGTGTGGGCAGCGGACTATCGCGGCAAGGCGTTGGTCGTATACGGCCACACGCCAGTCGCCGAGCCGGTATGGCTAAACAACACGGTGAATATCGATACGGGCTGCGTCTATGGCGGGAGACTCACTGCAATTCGCTATCCGGAACGCGAGTTGGTGTCCGTGCCCGCGCGACAGATGTACTTTCAGAATTCACGACCGTTTTTGACGGGTGACCCGCGTCTGCCGAACGCCGTCCAGCGAACGCAGCAGCAGGCATTTGACGATGTGCTGGATATTGAAGACTTTGTCGGCAAGCGGCTGGTCGACACCCGACTTGCTCCAAAGATTACGATTCGCGAAGAGAATGCGATCGCGGCCTTGGAGGTGATGAGCCGGTTCGCGGTCGACCCGAAGTGGCTCATCTACCTGCCACCAACCATGTCACCCTGCGAGACCAGTCGAGAAGCAGCATTGCTGGAACATCCGCAGGAAGCCTTGGCCTACTACCGCAACGAAGGCATCACCGAGGTGATCTGCGAGCAGAAGCATATGGGCTCGCGGGCCGTAGTCGTCCTTTGCAAGGACGAAGCAGTCTCACAGCGCCGATTTGGCATCGTAACGCCGCGCCTGGGATGCGTCTACACGCGTACCGGGCGACGTTTCTTTACGGATGAATCGCTGGAAACAGCTTTCCTGGAGCGGCTGCGCGATGCTGCGGACGCATCTGGATTTTGGGCTGAACTCGGTACGGATTGGCTATGTCTGGACTGCGAATTGATGCCGTGGTCCGCCAAGGCACAGGAGTTGCTGCGCCTACAGTACGCTCCGGTAGGCGCGGCGGCGCATGCAACGTTGACGGCGGAGCATGAGATTTTGGCACAGGCCCAGCAACGGGTCAGTGGGCTGGACGAGTTGGCAGGTCGAACTACGGCTCGGCTGTCTGCGATTGAGGGATATATCCGTGAGTACAGGCAGTATTGCTGGCCGGTCGCATCGCTGGACGATCTAAAACTTGCGCCGTTCCATTTGCTGGCCAGCGAGGGTGCCGTTCATACGGACAGGCGTCACACGTGGCATATGGAGATGCTGGGCAAGCTGTGTGCGGCGGACAATCGGTTATTGCT
>JAYVZU010000016.1:0-8193 GCA_043783075.1 Rhodanobacteraceae bacterium | reverse complement strand
CCAACGTGCGAAGAAGATCGTTCGGCGGGCTGGCTCTGTGTATCGCTCGAACACTTTGATCTCCGATGTTAGAGAGCATATCCCATGGGCTGAAGCCTGGATTTGTGCGGGGTCGTGGGCCCCTGTGATGCTCCCAAGGCTAAAGCCCTGGGCTACCAGTTCGGGTGTATCTCAGGGGCGAGTGCGAAAGCAGATTCCTACGGAATGACAAACAAGAGAGCAAGTTCAACAGCAAGAATAACTACGCAGATTCTGGCTGCGCCAGAATGACGTCGGTGGTGGGTGGAGCTTTGTGGCGGGTTGGGGGGTTTAGGCCGGGTTAGAACAAGCTGGTTTTGCGGGGCATTTCTATGCCGAGGTGTTCGTAGGCTAGTTTGGTGGCGACGCGGCCTCTGGGGGTGCGGTCGAGGAAGCCGATCTGGATGAGGAAGGGTTCGTAGACCTCTTCGAGGGCCTCTTGCTCTTCGGCGAGGGCGGCGGCGAGCGTGTTGAGGCCTACGGGGCCCCCGTCGTATTTTTCGATGATGGTGCGGAGGAGGCGGCGGTCGAGTTCGTCGAAGCCGTGGCTGTCGACTTCGAGGAGATCGAGGGCGGCGTTGGCTACAGCGCGGTCGATCTTGCCGTTGGCGCGGACCTGGGCGTAGTCACGGACGCGGCGGAGGAGGCGGTTGGCGATGCGCGGTGTTCCTCGGGAGCGCATGGCGATCTCCGCGGCGCCATCGCGGTCGATGGGCACGCCTAAGACGTCGGCGCTGCGTTCTACTACGAAGCGGAGCTCGTCATCCGTATAAAACTCTAAGCGAAGCAGTATCCCGAAGCGGGCTCGCATGGGGGAGGAGAGCAGGCTGGGGCGGGTGGTGGCGGCGATGAAGGTGAAGGGCTTGATGTCCAGCTCGAAGGTGCGGGCGCTGGGGCCGGTGCCGATCATGATGTCAAGTCGGTAGTCTTCGAGGGCGGTGTAGAGCTTTTCCTGCAGGACCGGCTGGAGCCTATGGGCTTCGTCGAGGAAGAGCACCTGCTTGTCCTTGATGTTGGAGAGGATGGCCGTGAGGTCGCCCTGGATCTGGAGGGCGGGCCCGCTGGTCTGCTGGAAGCCGACGTTCATCTCGTTGGCGATGATGGTGGCGAGTGTGGTCTTGCCGAGGCCGGGGGGGCCGAAGAGCAGCACATGGTCGAGCGCTTCGCCACGAGCTTTGGCGGCTTCGAGGGCGATGTGGAGCTGCTGCTTGGCCTTGGTCTGTCCGATGAACTCGGAGAGGCGGTGGGGGCGGAGCTTGAGTTCGTACTGGGCTTCGTCGTCGAGTGGGTCGGCGGTGACGATGCGGTCGGAATTTTCGGGGAGCTTCAACGAATGCGTTCCTCCAGCAAAGTATAGTCGGTGGCCGAAAGTACCGTTTCTAAAGTTTAGCTGTGGGCTGCCAAACAGGACGGCCTCGATAAGGTGGAGCCGATAGGCGGAGGAGAGAAGCGAATTCATGCTTCCACCTTGTTGCGCTAAGGATCGACCCACGTGGCTATTGCATTGCACACCTTGCTTGTTCGACTTCGCTTTGTCCTGATTGCTGTTTTGTTGCCGTGTGGTTCGTCCTTGGTGCTGGCGCAGGGTTCGCCTGGGCGTTCGCAGATCTCTCCGCAGGCTCGTCAGGGGATTGCGGAGTCGCGGATGTTGCGGGCGGCACCTCGGGAGCAGAGGTTGCAGTTGGCGCTGGGTTTGCCGTTGCGCAATCAGGACGAGTTGGATGCGTTGTTGCCACAGTTGAGTGATCCTGCGAGCCCGAACTTCCATAAGTATTTATTGCCGGAGGAGTTCGCGGCGCGGTTTGGGCCGAGCGAAGAGGACTATGCGGCGTTGATCCAGTTTGCCCAGGCGAATGGGTTGGCAGTGACCCATACGCATGCGAACCGTGGGGTATTGAGCGTCGAGGGTGCGATGCAGGATGTGGAGCAAGCCTTCCAGGTGAAGATGATGACGTATCAGCATCCGGCACGCGGAGTGTTTGTGGCACCGGATCGCGAACCTATGTTGCCTGGCGCGGGCGGTGCGATGACTGTGATGGGGCTGGATAATTTTGCTCCGCCAACTCCGATGAACGTGACAAAGATGGCGGTGGCACGGGCGAACTCCGGTGTGGGTGGAAGTGGGCCAGCGGGGTATCTGATTGGGAAGGATTTTCGCGCGGCCTATGCGCCGGGCGTCACGTTGACGGGCGCGGGACAGACGGTGGGTCTGCTGGAGTTCGACGGCTTCTTCCCGGGCGATGTTGTGAAGAATTTTGCGGCTGCGGGGTTGCCGCCGGTGCCGACGCAGACCGTTCTGGTGGATGGGGTGAATGGGTCGGCAAATGGCGCGAATATTGAGGTGATTCTGGACATTATGATGGCGGCCTATATGGCGCCGGGGTTGCAGAAGATCATAGTGTACGAGGGGGCGGTTCCGAATGACGTGTTGAATCGGATGGCGACGGATAATCTGGCGCAGCAGCTTAGCTCTTCATGGGGCTGGGGCGGGATCAATGCGACTACGGAGCAGATCTTCAAGCAGTACATCGCGCAGGGCCAATCGTATATGCAGGCTTCGGGAGATAGTGGAGCTTATACGGGTAAGGTGATGCCTCCGGCGGACGACCCGAGTGTGACTGTGGTGGGTGGGACGAGCTTGACGACGAATGGCCCAGGTGGGGCGTGGCTTTCCGAGACGACATGGTCAGGCAGCGGTGGCGGGGTGAGTACGGTGTATCCGATACCGAGCTACCAGCTGGGGGTGGCGATGGCGTCGCGGAAGGGGTCGACGACGATGCGGAACCTGCCGGATGTGGCTCTGACAGCGGATATCCAGATGTACCTGATCTACAACAACGGGTCGGCGACGGCGGTAGGCGGGACGAGTGCGGCGGCACCGCTGTGGGCTGGGTTTATGGCTCTTGCGAACCAGCAGGCGACGGCGAATGGCAAGCCTCGGATTGGGTTTTTGAACCCGCTGATCTATGCGATAGGGGGTAGCGGCAACTTTGGTGCTGACCTGCACGATATTACGACCGGCAGCAACGGATTTGTCGCTGTGGGTGGGTACGATCTGGCGACGGGTTGGGGTTCGCCGGCGGGGCAGAAGCTGATTGATGATTTAGCGGGGGCGAGCACGGCAGTGCCAAGCTTTACGTTGGCGGCTGCTCCCGGTGCGTTGACGGTGATTGCTGGAGCGAGCAGTATGGCTGCGGTTACGGTGGGTGCGGCTGGCGGATTTAGCGGTGTCGTCACGATGTCTGCTACTGGGCTTCCGGCGGGGATTACGGCGGTGTTTGGTACCGGTACCGGGACGCGGACCGCCACGTTCAGCGTCGGCGCGACGGCCGTTGCGGGGACTTCAAACGTGACCATAAGCGGCGTTTCGGGGACGTTGAAGGCATCCACTACGATTGTGCTTACGGTTCAGGCACAAAGCTTTAAGGTTTCGGTTGCACCGGGTTTGTTGACGCTGCCTGCCGGTGGGAGCGCCGTCGGGACGGTTACGGTCGGAGCGGTGAACGGCTTCAACGGGAGTGTGGCGTTTACGGCGACGGGTATTCCGGCCGGCATAACGGCAGTGTTCGGGACGCCAGGTTCGACCGGGGCGCGTTCGGTGACGTTCAGCGCTACGAGTGCGGCGGCGGCGAGTAGCTTTACCGCGACGATCGCAGGAGTTTCGGGCGCGTTGAAGGCGTCTGCTGCGGTTGCTGTGACGGTGGTGGTGCCGGGCTTTACGCTGGCGTTTCAGCCAGGGACGCTGGGGGTTCCGAGTGGCGCGAAGGTTGCAGGAATGCTGGCGATCACAGCGACAAACGGGTTCAATGGAGGGATGGTATTTTCGGCTACAGGGCAGCCGGCCGGGATGACGGTGTCGTTTGGCCTGCCTGCAAATGGCTTGGTGGCAGTGAGTTTTGTATCGGCTGCGGGGCAGGTTGCTGGCACGTATTCGGTGACGTTGACGGGCGTTTCGGGGAAACTGATGCAGAGCGTGAAGCTGATGTTGACGCTGACTGCTGCGGGAACGGGGGCGAGATTTGTCGATCTGGCACCGTCGTACAACGTGATGGGAATGGCGGTCGACGGGGTGGCTTTTACGGGAGCGGGGCTGGATGGCGGGTTGAACGGGACTAGTACGGCCTACTCCGGGAACCTGCTGGGGACGGGAATCACGGTTGGCGGGACGTCCTTTTACTTTGGGCCGGCCGGGGTGCTGGATGCGGTGAGTGGTATGGTGGTGGCGCTGTCGGCTGGGCAGTTTACAGCTCTCAAACTGCTGGCGACGGCGGTCAATGGCAGTCAGGCGGCGCAGGTATTTCGGGTGACCTATACGGATGGAACGTCGACAGTTTTGGTGCAGGGCGTTAGCGACTGGTTTGCACCGGGGATCTTTGCGGGCGAAACGCGGGCGCTGGCGATGGGGCATCGTGATACGGGCACTGGCGCTGTGGATTCGAGGAGCTTCAATTTGTCTGCGTATAGCTTGCCGCTGAATCCGGCGAAAACAGTGGCCAGCTTGACGCTGCCAAACAATCGGAACGTGGTGGTGTTGGCGGCGACGTTGACCGGAGCAACTGCGAAAACTAGTGGTGGAGTGGTTGCCGGGGTTGGGCGGTAGCGCCCAGGGCAACGGCGGCACGGATCGGATAAAACTACTTGACGTCCGACCTCTATCGCTTTTCTCCGGACCGTCGCTGTTTCTTATTCCTGGACGTGGAACGGGCTGCATCGGCGTGAACCGATGCAGCCCGTTTTGATTTGGAGAAGAAGTTATGCGGGGATGGAGGTGACTTCCGCAGCGATGATGGAGACGAAGCGGCCCTTGGTGCCCTTGTCCTGGAACTTGACGATTCCGGAGACCTTGGCGAAGAGGGTGTCGTCCTTGCCGCGGCCGACGTTGAGGCCAGCCTTGAGCGGTGTTCCACGCTGGCGAACCAGGATGGAGCCGCCCGGGACGACTTCGCCGCCGAAGCGCTTGACGCCGAGTCGCTGTGCATTTGAGTCGCGTCCATTTTTGGACGATCCTAAACCTTTTTTATGTGCCATTTCTGATTCCTCGAAGACGCCGGGCTCGCAGCCACGTGCGCTGTGGTCGTGTTGAAGTTTTTAGGCTGTGAAGCTCTTGCCGTTGACGGAGATCTCGCCAATCTTGATCTCGGTGAAGGCCTGGCGGTGTCCCTGCATGCGCTTGTACTGCTTTTTGCGCTTGAACTTGAAGACCAGGATCTTGTCGCCGCGGCCCGCGCCAATGATGGTTCCGGTGACCTTGGCGCCTTCGAGCGCCGATTCAAAGCTGCCTGCTTCGCTCGAAACTGCGAGCACATCGGAGAACTCTACCGAACCGTTTTCGGAGACGAGCTTTTCGACCTTCAACACGTCGCCTGGGGCAACGCGGTACTGCTTTCCGCCTGTGCGGATGACTGCGTACATTTTGAATCCCTCATACGCGGTAGCGGACTGCCGTTGGTGCGGCATGTGCCGTTTCCCAGCGCGTGCTTCTGTTTCAGATAGGTGTCAGTTGAGCGTGTGGAAAAATGGACCACTGCCGAACCTTATAAGTTTAGCGCGGGTCTTGGCCAAGAGCAAGGCTGAACTAGGATCGAAGGGATGAAGACGGGTTAAAAGGGGCAAAAGCAACGACAAAAGATAGTGATTTGGACGGTTACCGCAGTTTTGTCCGGTCCGCTCCATCGAAGAAATACAGTGGTTCTTCGCCTCGCTCAGAATGACGTGATTTTTGGGGGAGTGAAGAAGCTGGGAAGGGCGTGTCCGAAATCCCGTCTTTATCCCTTTGATCCTAGTTCCGCATTGCTTTGCTTTGGCGTGGCGGATCGGAAGAGGTAGGCGGCGAGGATGCAGATGAGGGGTTCGAGGGGATGGCGGAAGCGGGCCTGGACCGTTACGGCGTAGTAGAGGAGGGGGTAAATGGCGAAGGCCCAGAAGAAGAGCCAGGCGGCGGGGATTTTGTCTCGCAGAGCTAATGCGAGGCCCAGAAGCCCGGCCAGAGAGAGGAAGGCATAGCTCAATTCGCGGGTGGTTTCGGCGGCGATGCCCTTCCAGCCGTGTTCGGTGGGGTGGGGGACGCTGGCCCAGAAGAACCAGGCGCGCTTGAGGATGTGGGAGGCGAAGATACCGGGGTGTTTCTGGATGATCGCTCGGGCGCGGCGGCCTTGTTCGCCGCTGTAGGCCAGCTCGCCGAGACGTTTGTAGCGTTGGAATTCGGGGGAGGACTCGGAGTGGGGGAGGGTGGCCATGGTGGGGTAGCCCTCGTTTTCCAGCTGCGCGGATTCGTAGAGTTCGGCACCGAAGTTGGAGCGGAGCGGGACGAAGGCGTGGAAGGCGAGCTGGTTGCGGATGAACCAGGGGGAGACGATGGTGAGGGTGCAGAGGGTGGCGAGGAGGAGGTTGCGGAGGTTGGAAACGAGATTGTGCGACCCCACCTCAATCGATGAATCCGATTGAGATGGGGCACCCGAAGATTTGGTGGGCCAGATGATCCAGAGGCTACAGAAGGGGAGGAAGGCGAGGAGGGAGCTGTTGGAGAGGGCGATCAGGCCCCAGAGGGAGCCGAAGGCCAGCCATCGCTTGGTTTTGGATTCGTCGCGGAGCTTTAGTGCGAAGAGGATGACCCAGGCGAAGAGGCAGGCGGTGAGGGTCATGTCCCATACCCACTTGACCGCGTATTGTAGGGCGGCGGGGTAGAGGGCCCAGAGCCAGCCGGACCAGAGGGCGATCTTTGCGGCATCAGGGGAGTTGCGGAAGCTACGTCGGGCGATCTGGTAGACGGTTGGCGCGGTTGCGGCGGAGAAGATGCTGTTGATTGCGAGGATGACCCAGGCGGAGGCGTTGGTGTAGACGCCGAAGAGTTTGAAGACCCCGGCGAGGATGAGGGGGTAGAGGGGCGGGGTCCAGGCGGTGGGGCCGGTGTGGCCTTCGAAGGGGTCGGAGTAGCCGTGGCCTGTGGCTAGCGCGCGGGCGATCCTGCCCATCTCCCAGCCGAACTCGAAGTGATCGTTGGAGAGGCGGATGCGGTAGGTGTGGGCGAGGGTGATGTAGAGCAGGCGGACGGCGAGAGCGGTCCAGAAGAGGCGGCTGGCGAGTTTGCCGGTTGGGTTGAAGAAGAGTTTTAGGCGGGCCAGCATTGGGATGATTGTAGGCGGTCTGGCTGGTAAACCGCCTACTGGACGTTATTTGATGCCGATGACCATGGAGTCGGGGCCGACGAGGTGTTCGACGCGGCAGGAGTGGAAGCCGGCAGACTGCATCCAGCCGATGCAATCTGCGCCGGTGTAGTCGAAGCCGCCGGAGGTTTCGATGAGCATGTTTAGGCTCATCATGAGGCCGAAGGCGTTCTGGGAGCGGTCGTCGTCGATGATGGATTCGTAGACGATGTAGGCTCCGCCGGTGGGGAGAGCGTCGTAGGCTTTGCGGACGAGCATCTTCTTGGTTTCGAGGTCCCAGTCGTGCAGGATGTGGCCCATGGTGACGACGTCGGCTTTTGGAATGTCGACCTCGAAGAAGCTGCCGGGGTGAAAGCTGACGCGGCCGGTTAGGCCATTTTCGGCGATGTAGTCCTCGAAGATGGGGCCGACCTTGGGTAGGTCCAAACCGATGCCGGAGAGGTGCGGGTTGGCGAGGGTGATCTGGCTGATGAGGTCGCCCTGAGCTGCGCCGACGTCGACGACGCTGTTGTACGGCTTCCAGTCGAATTGGCGGGCGATGGTCATGTTGGCGCCGTGGCTGATGCCAGTCATGGCTTTGAGGAAGCCGCGCAGACGTTCGGGATCGGCGTAAAGAGTGGTGAACATGTCTTCGCCGCCACGGCTGCTCTCGTTCTGCTGCTGTCCGGTGGCGAGTGCGGTGGTGAGGTTGCCCCAGAAGGGATAGAGCCGCTGGTTCGCCATCTCGAGGATTCCGCCGATGTAGGAGGGTTTGCGGGAGTCGAGGAACAGGTCGGTGGAGGGGGTATTGAAGTAGGTGCCGTCGCGGCGCTCGAGGAACTGCAGGGCGACGAGAGCGTCGAGGAAGTCGTGTGCAGAGCGGGGGTGGAGGCCGAGACGGCCGCTGAGGTCGGCTAGGTCGCGGGGCTGCTTGGAGAGCTCGGTAAAGAGGCCGAGTTCGATGGCGCTGAGGAGAGTTTTAGAGGCCCAGAATCCGAGGCCGATCTGCATGATGTGATCGGGACGTGCTTCG
>JAYVZU010000015.1:0-8194 GCA_043783075.1 Rhodanobacteraceae bacterium | reverse complement strand
TTCGGTGGCTCCGCGCAGGCGTCCGGTAGTGACGGCGGCGATAGGAGCTACGGGCAGCTCGAATCCGGTGCGGAGGGTGAGGCGGCGAGTGCCATCTGGCGCGACGATGGTGAGGCCGTTGGGACCGGCGAGGTAGAGGGTTCCGTCGAGTACGGTGCCGGAGGTGAAGTTATCGGGGGCGGCTACGGGTTCGAAGGGGAGGTTGGCGGATTGTGCGGCGGTGGGGTCGAGGGGGCGGAGGCTGAAGCGGATTTGGTGCTGGGTGGAGGCGACGTCGGCGGAGCGCGAGAGGGTGCGCTGGGCGGACCAGAAGACAAAGGCAACAGCGGCAATCAGGAGCACGACCGGGGTGGCTACCAGGAGGAGGCGCTGCGTTCGTCGCTGCGGGAATCGCATGGGAGGCTGTGGCCCTTCGGCCGGCACCGTATTTCTGGCGGTGGTGAAACAGATTAGCACGAGATTGGTGAGCGGAAAAGTGGGGAGAATTTTGGGTGTACTGTTGGCGGGGTTGGGGTTGTGATCCCACCTCAATCGCGATGAAGCTGCGATTGAGATGGGGCACCCGGAAGTTGAGTTAGAAATAAATGATTATTTTGATTATTTATGTTGCTATTAGTTTTTAGAAGTGGCATCGTAATTTTTGTGTAGGAGAAGCCCCGATGAAACGGCATACGAACAATTCGATGCGTAGGTCGCCAGAGAGCATTGCTCTCGTCGGTGATCGCCGGGCTTTGGGTTTTAGCTGGACATCTCTGTAGTCTGCGATCCTACGCACAATCGCACGCACAACCAGATTTGCCTAAGTGGCGAAGAGACCAGATACATCGACTGTTAATCGACTCTTATCTCTGATCTCGCTTAATCCCTTGGCAGTACCGTCCGTGGTGAACTTCAGAGTTACTTCTTCGGTAGACCCGCAAGGGTGGGGTTCGAGCCCCCAAATCTACTCTGCAGGCTTGTTCCCGGACGGGCGTACTTCTTGTACGCGGACGCTTCATTGTGTCTGCGAGTAAGAAGGACTTATCCGTGGCGATAGAAGCGAGTTACTTCTTCTGACAATGAAACGCGGGTTGGTGAACCTGCCGGAGTGATGTGGCTTGCGGAACGAAGGCGTTGCCTCGATGCGAAAGGTTTCGTGAGATTCCTGCTCTCGAACTCGTTTCGATTATTCCGAGATAAGTATCGTATTTTGGCCGGTGGCGTAGACAACAGCTACTTCGATTGTAACGACGGGGTCGCAGGTTCGAATCCTGCCTTAGGCGCAAGCCTTTGTAGCTCAGTGGCAGAGCACGCTGCTGTTGTCGACTTGTTCCCCGGCCAATTAAACATACCAGCGTGCGGCTGGATAGATGGTGAGAGAGATGGGCAAGGCATTTATTAAAGGTGGGACTCCGGTTGGTTCGGATTCCTTGTGTCGGACTTGTAATAGTTCGCACATTATGACTGGTTACCGGGAATCGGAGCAGATCACGATGTGTGACTATGTTCATCCGGCGATTGTCGTTCCGTTCAGGATGTATGAGTGTTCGGGTTATTACGACAAGAACCGTCCGACGTGGCAGCAGATGGAGAAGTTAGCCATCGATGTAACTCCTGCGCCTATGAAGCCAGTTGGGTTCAAGGTTGGAGTTGGATTTCATGATACGGCGGTTAGGCGTGAGGTTGCGGAGCCGGTGGATGATGATCTGGATTTGGACGAGTAAGTGCGCCGGGGCTAAAGCCCCTGTTTATTGGGTTGGTTGGTCGTGGGGCTGAAGCCCCACGCTAATCCCTAAGGGCTAAATCGAAATACAGAGATTCTGGCTTTGCCAGAATGACGTGCCTTCTTGCGTGTTGCGGGAATGGGACGGGAAGGAGTTAGACGTGAAGCTGAATGTATTGAAGTTGACGGTCGGACAGGGACTGCCGGGTTTTATGCGGCTCGTTCCCCGGACCTATGAGGGAGCGCCGGCGGCGGTGATCTCGGAGGAGCAGGCGCTGCGGCGTTGTGTACTGGCTTGCATGCTCTGGGAGGATGAGTTTTACGAGAGCGGCGTGACCATTGCGGAGCGGATCCGGACGCTGGTTCCGAAGGTGGAGGCGGCGAAGGTTGCAGCGCTGGCGGTTGAGGCTCGGACGAAGATGAAGCTGCGGCATGTGCCGTTGCTCCTGGTTCGCGAGATGGCTCGGCTGCCGACGCACCGGGTGCTGGTTGCCGAGACGCTGGTGCAGGTGATCCAGCGGGCGGACGAACTGGCGGAGTTCCTGGCGATCTACTGGGCTGAAGGGAAAGTGCCGTTGTCTGGGCAGGTCAAAAAGGGACTGGCGGCGGCATTCACGAAGTTCGACGAGTCTGCGCTGGCCAAATACGGCGGAAACAAGCACGACGGGGCCAACGCGGTTCGGCTGCGGGATGTGCTGTTCCTGTGCCACGCAAAGCCGGTAGACGCGGCTCAGGCTGAGCTTTGGAAGCGGCTGATTGCGGGCGAGCTTGCTACCCCGGATACGTGGGAGGTTGCGCTGTCTGGTGGAGGCGTTTCCAAGCGCGAGAACTGGGAGCGGCTGCTACTGGAGCGGAAGCTTGGCGCGCTGGCATTGCTACGGAACCTGCGGAACATGCAGGAAGCCGGAGTTGGCGAGGCGCTGGTGCTGACGGCGCTGGATGCGATGCGGACAGATCGTGTGCTGCCCTTCCGGTTTCTGGCTGCTGCGCGGTATGCGCCGCAGTGGGAGGAGGGTCTGGAGCGGGCGATGTACCGGTCGGTTGCGGGAGCTGAGAAGCTGCCGGGCCGGACGGTTCTGCTGGTCGACGTTTCGGGCAGCATGGTTGCGCCGTTGTCGCGGAAGTCGCAGATGCTGCGGACGGATGCGGCTTATGGTCTGGCCGTGTTGGTGCGGGAGGTGTCTGAGAAGGTGGTGGTTTACACGTTTTCGGATGGAGCCATGCGGATTGCACCGCGGCGTGGATTCGCGCTTCGGGATGCGATGGAGTCGAGTCTGCGGCACGGCGGAACGAACCTGGGCGCTGCGCTACAGTTCGTCGAGGGAGAGGCGGTTCGGGAGCCGTATGACCGGATCGTCGTGATCACTGACGAGCAGAGTGCGGACCGGGTTCCGGCGCCGACTGGACGCGGGTACATGGTGAACGTGGCGAGCGCGAAGAATGGCGTTGGGTACGGGCTGTGGACGCACATCGACGGTTGGAGCGAGGCGGTGATTGAGTACATCCGCGAACTGGAGTCGGCGACCTAGCAAGGGGGCTGGTCGGAGGTATAGACTCGGGGTATGTCTGATGGTCCGGAAAGCAAGCTCGACGAGACGCAGCCGGTTGATTCAGCCGGGATGCCGCCAACACCGCCCCCTTTGACGATGGCGCAGCATAAGGCCAATGTAACCGAGCGCCGCGGCAATATCGCTGCGGACGCTGAGCATAAGCGCAAGCTTCAGGAGCTGCATCTGCAGCGCGAGTTTATTTTGTCGCAGCGTACTTCGAGTCCGCATCGGCGGACTGCGCTGGAAAATGCGCTGGCGGATATTGAAGAGAAGCTGGCTGAGCTGGGGTGGACGATCCACCTGTAAGGCGGGGGTCGTTTTGCTCGCCGCGCGATGCTGCACTCCGGCAAAGGAATAACCCCATGGTCGCCGCGATGGTGCCTGCGACGAACATGGGGCACCCTTAGGGTTATTGGCGGGGTTTGCCGAAGCGGTAGACGATTCCTACGTTTAGGACTTTGCTGTTCTGGATGGTGCCGCCGAAGGTGGTGCCGAGGTAGCCGGGCGAGACGCGGACCGCGAGCGCGGGGTCGAAGTTGTAGTCGAGGTTGATGCCGGCGGAGAAGGCTGCGGCAAAGTCACCTGGCCAAACGCCGATGTCGGTTGCGGTGAAACCCTTGGAACCACCGGCAAACTTACCGAGATCCATACCGCCCTGGGCGAAGGCGTTGACACCATACTTCTCTTTCGAGACGAGGCGGTAGCTGGGCCCTGCCATGAAGGCGTACTCGGAGATCTGCGGGTTGGGGATGTTGAAGATCGTGTTTCCGATCTGCGCCTTACCGTAAGAACCCTGGACGGTGCCGAGGATTCCGAGCCTTGGGTTGAGCGAATAGAGGGTCGTTGCCCAGAAGCTGACCTCGTTATTCTGCCGCAGGTAGGGGCCGCTGCGGTAGCGCATGTAGCCGCCGCCGCCGCCTGCTTCCCACGGGTGGCCGTAGGTTTGGGCGATGGCGCGTGCGACGCGAGCCTTGCGGTTCGCGGTGGATTCGCGGCGAACCCGGCGGGTGGACTGTGCCGCGGCGGGTACAGATGCCGCGAGGACGACGAGCAAGGCCGCGGCGATTGCGGTTACAAAACCTGACTTTTTTCCCAAACGAACCAAACCATGAATCAACGTGTTCACTCCTGCCGCTGCTTTTCTCTTTAAATCTGCTATCGTGCTCTGCTAGGGTTGGACGGGTCCGTAGAATGGACTTCGTGCTACACCCGCTTCTGTATTAGAACATTCATCGCGGTTCGCAGGCGCGGAAGGTGATGTCTGCATCCAATTCAATATGGGAAAGAAGTCTGAAACGATGACAACTCAGCACAATTCGCGATTCTCCTCTTATGGACGTTCCGGAGGGCGGTTGGGGCCGTTCGTACTCGGGTTTCTTTGTGCCATGGTGGTGATCTTCGGTTGCGCGTGGGGTTCGTTCAAGTTTGGCAACCCGCCAGTGGCCGTTGCTGACCCGGCTTTTCCGATGGAAGCGCAGATTGTTCGGGTGCCGCTTGGGTCCAGGATTGATCGTGAACTGGAGAAACCGCCGTTTGGGACCAGTGAGGATGCGTTCGAGGCCGGGGCAAAAATCTATGTTGCGAGCTGCGCGAGCTGCCACGGAACACCGGGGCACGATGTTGCGTTTGCGCGCTGGATGTATCCGCGGGCTCCGCAATTGTTTAAGAAGCATGCGAATTCTCCGGTTGTCGGGGTGTCGGACGACGATGCTGGGGTGTCTTACTGGAAGATCAAGAACGGGATCCGTCTGACGGGAATGCCGGCGTATCAGCATCTGTATTCCGGGACCCAGATTTGGGATGTGGCTCTGCTGCTGAAGAACGCGGATCAGCCACTTCCAGAGCCAGTTATGAAGGTGTTGCAACAGGAGGCGGCCGCTCCAGCCGCGAATCCTGCTGCAATGTCGGTTAAGTGACCTAATTACCTGAATTCCCTCAACTAGACCATTGCCAATTGTCTTCCGATAGGCATACTATCCGTCTCGCACCGGGTTCAGTTTGCTGTTTTTCAAGCGGACCAGCCAGAGCCGATTTAGAGACAGTTTTAGCGCCAGTACCAAGAGAAAAATGCAACTAACCAACGCATGATTGGGCAACCAAGACCCATCAGCGTGCATTGGAGCGAACTAACATGGCATGGTATGCCTACTGTATTGCCGAACGACAGTCGTTTCCTGAATTAGCACGTCACCGCCGCCCGATGCCACTGACCGGAGTTACCGGTCTCTTCGGGAATCAGACCTTCCTCTTTCCAGCCGGTGACCTCGCGGTCATCGTTTCAGAGCACCAGCAGGATGATCAGGCTCGATTCGACCAACAGGCTAATAAGGACCACGCCCGGGTTATCTCGGATTGTTTTAAGCTTTCGACCGTACTTCCCTTCCGATTTGCAACTACGTTTGCCGATGACGACGGTCTTCGGCGGTCGGTCCGCTCGAACCAGAAACACTTTCTCGCCAATGTGGAACGTCTGCGCGGTAAGGCCGAAATGCACCTGAAGGTGCTGGTCGACGATACCTGCCCGGGCAACTCTGCACGCGATATGACTGTGGGCCAGCAGTATCTGACGAGCCTGCGCGAGAGTGCGAGCCGGCAGCGGGAACGCCAGTCCAAGGCGCGTGCGCTGTCGATCCAGATGCATCGGATGTTCCTGCCGCTGGCCGAAGAGATTACGTGCAAGCGGATGGAGTCGGGCAAGATGCTGCTCGATATCGCCCATTTGATCGACAACCGTTGCGTGGAGCGTTACCAAAATAAGTACTCTTCCGCGACGCATGAGCTGAAGGATTGCCGGATGCAGTTGTCCGGGCCGTGGCCTCCGTATCACTTTGTACAGCGCCACTCTGGCTCGCATTCGACGCACCACGCGTAAGATCGCAGCACGAAGTGAAGGTAGCGGCTGAGACTCCCGGATGGGGCCTCAGCCGTTTTTTCTGGGCGTTTTTCGATCGAATTGCGTGATGATGATATTGAGTGGAGGACAAAAGCAAATCCCTACGGGATGACAAAAAAGAAAACTGATGCGCTGTGGAGCCAGAGGGTATATGGCCGCCAGAAAGGCAACTACGGAGATTCTGGCTTTGCCAGAAGGACGGCGGTGGTTGATTTGACTTTTTAGCGCGAGTCTTTGTTTTGGGGTAAAAGGCACCAGATTTGGGGTTACCAACGTTTTGGGCTGGGGTACGGATTTTGTCTCGACATACCACCTTAGTTGCAGGAGACTTCGGTTAGACTGATTTCCTGCTTCCGGCGTTGGATCGGTCACTTGCCGGGAAGGCTTCGCCCGCGCATCCCCGCGAAGGCCTTTCTACCCGGCTGATTTTGGCCGTTGTTTTGACCGAACCAGACACCGCCTGCAAAGTTGCCGCACGGAGAGACGAACTCCGAAGATAGACGACACGCAGAACGGCTGTTGCTTCGCTCCTGGATTACTTGATCGACTGAAAGGATTTGCCCCATGCGTCTTTCACTCACCGCCCTGTGCGCTCTGATTGTTCCCTCCGCAGCGTTTGCCAGCCCGCTGATCGATGTATTCACGCTGGCCTACGGGGCCAGACGCTGACGATTGATCTGCCCGAGAACCCGGTTCCGACCACGTTCGGTCTTGGATATAACTTTACGGTGGATGGTACGGCGATTTTTTCGACTGGCAAGACCTGTGCCGACGGCCTGGAGTTCTATACCTATCCGACCGGCGGCGGCGGATTCGCCGATAGCTGCATCCTTGGGCTGGCTCCGTATACGGATCAGGGTGTGCAGATGTTTACGGGTGCGATCAACGATCCGACGTACATCCTGGGGACCTATGACTTCAACACCGATTCGGGGCCGGTTGTGCTGACGATCGCGCAGGTGGGACCGACTCCGGAACCTACTTCGCTGATTCTGCTTGGAACTGGATTGTTGGGTGTGGCTGGAGTGGCTCGGCGAAGGTTTAGAGGCAGGGTTTAGCAGACCTTTCTGTACCCGGTTCGTTGCAGGACGCATCCACGTTAGTTCAATTACCAGATCTGCCGGTGAAGTTATGATTTTGCTAGAGTTCTTTCTCGTAAGCTGAGAGAGAGCTCTATTCGCCGTTTTTGTGCGGAAGGTTCCACTTCGTTTACAGAACAGACTGGAACTGGGATTTATGACTGCGTTATTTGTCTTACGGAAGGCTTGCCCTATGCGAGGTTCCCTTGTTATGTTCACCCTGTTTGGTTCGCTTCTGGTGTCCGGATGTGGGAGCACTGTTACGGCCATTAGTACCGCGACACTGGCATTGCCCCAGATTGATGTGCTGACGTTGACTTACAACGGTCAGGCATTGACGTTGGAATTGCCTGCAAGTCCTACTCCGACGACGTATGGTTCCGGCTACAACTTCACGGTATCGGGCATGGCAGTGTTCGCGAATGGATCAACCTGCGCCGACGGGCTTGAGTTCTATACCGACCCGGTTGGTGGAGGCGGATTCGCCGATAGCTGCATTGCGGGTCTGGCGCCGTATACCGGTCAGGGAACTCAGATGTTTAGCGGTAGCGTGACCGAGCCGACGTTCATCCCCGGCATCTATAACTTCAATGCGGGCGGGTTGCCGGGAGTGCTGACGATTGCGAAGAAGCTCGTTAGTACGACGTCGGCTGCTTCTGGTTCTTAGGCCCCAGGGCGAACGACGGTGCCGACGAAGGTCGATCTCCGTCCCGTGAGATTCCCTCAGCGGCTAAACGGGCTGCTGAAAAAGTCCTTCGTGGCTGAAGCGGAGAGAACCCGGGGCTAAAGCCCTATTGATTCCATTGGTTTATTGGAGGGGCTAAAGCCCCTCCCTCCCACCGAAGAGCGAAGACTTGCGGCGCGGCTGAAGCCGCGCCCTTTCAAAACAGGAACATTTGCGCAGGGTTGTCCGGCAAGAATATTTTTCTTTGGGACAACCCGATGGGAAGGGCGTAACTTCCTTGTTTTC
>JAYVZU010000014.1:0-8194 GCA_043783075.1 Rhodanobacteraceae bacterium | reverse complement strand
ACGCTAATCCCCGATGCCTTATCGACGTATACGACCTCCGTAGCGGGCTGCGGGGGGCGAGTCGATTGAAAGACAATGCGACCTTGATCGGGGTGGTCGAGACCGGCGATCACGCGCAGGATCGTCGTCTTGCCTGCTCCGGATGGTGCAAAAAGTGCGGTCCATGGCGCGTCAAGTGTGAACTGGACGTCAAGAGCAAGCGGGCCAGCGCGATGTTGGATGGAGACTTCGTGGCGTGTGGTGGGTCCGGGCAGGCTAGGCAAGATGCCTCCACGGACGGCGCGCATACACCAAAACTAGCCCAACAATTGCGAAGCCGATCAGCAGCAAAGCCGTGTGGTTCGCGGCGGTGTAGTTCCCATCCTGCACCTGATCGAAGAGGGAGATAGAGAGAGTTTGCGTACTGCCGGGGATGTTACCGCCCAGCATCAGCACCACCCCGAATTCCCCCACAGTGTGGAGAAACACCAGCACCGTCGCGCTCAGGACGGCAGGTCTCGCGAGAGGCAGAGTGATATCGAAAAATGATCGGGCTGGGCTGGCTCCAAGAAGGCTCGCGGCTTCAACATACTCGGGGCCGATGGACTGGAAACCAGCAACCAGCGGCATGATCGCAAACGGCACGGAGTAGAGCACCGAGCCGACGACGAGCCCCGCGAAGCTAAAAGCCAATGGGTGGCCAACGAGACGAATGATCGCTCGTCCAGACACAGTCAGCGGTCCAAGGCCGACTAAAAGGTAGAAGCCGATGACAGTTGGGGGAAGAACGAGCGGCAGAGCTGTAACGGCTTGGACCACCGAGCGAGCAGCACTTTGACCATTGGAGATCCACCACGCCAGCGGGATCGCAACGACGAGGAGCAGGATCGTCGTCGTTGCGGCGAGGCGAAGGGTTAGCCAGATGGCCTGGAAGTCCATTGGGTGATTTTATACGGATGGATTTGCGTGGTTGGTGCTATGTCACGTTGCCAGAATCGAAGATGCCACAATCGGGCTAATTTGCAGGTTCGAGGCCCAATTTGGGAAGCAGCATCTGAATCTTCGGCGAAGTCAGCCACGTTAGGAACCTGTGCGCCTCGGCAAGACTTGGCGAACTTTTTACAACTGCGCCGCACTGGATCAGCTTCGGATAAATTTTGGGCGCTCGCTCGTAAGTCCCAACTCGACGCATGTGCTCAGAATTGGCCAGTGTGAGCGAGATAAATGCCACCTGTGCGTTCCCGGATTCCGCGAACTGTGCGGCCTGTCCAACGTTCTCCGCAATCACTAGCTTACCCTTCAGTTTGTCGCGAAGCTTAAGTGCATCAATGGCGGCGTAAGCGGAGCGACCATACGGCGCATGGAACTCGTCGGCGATGGCGATGCGGGTGATCCTTGCGTCAATCAGGCGGTCGATGCTAAGCGGAGCAATGCCGGAGTCTTTACGCGTCCAAAGAACCAGAGTCCCGGTTGCGTAGGGAGTGGGCGCAGCCTGGTCAGCCAGATTCGCCGCAACGACTTTCTCCGGAAAGCTAAAGTCTGCGCCAAGGAATACGTCAACAGGCGCGCCGTTGAGGATTTGAGTCGCAAGTGTGCTGGAGCTTCCAAACGAAACTTCAAGTTTGACGCCGGTCTGGCGCTCATATTCCTGCGCAATGGCCGGCATGACCGGTTGCAGGTCCGCCGCAGCGGCAATGTGGAGAGTAGCCTGTGGCCGAGACTGGGCAGGAACCGCGATGGTACCGAGAATGACCCCCATCAAGGCGACAACCAACTTTGATGTCATGCAATGAGGGGCGATATTCGTATAACCTAGTAAGAACAAAGATGATCTCCACACACCAAATACGATGCACCGGATGCGCCGCGAGTATCCCCGGCGAACGGATTCCTGCCAATTTTCGCTGTGCCGATTGCGGCTGTCTCTTCGAAGTAGTCTACCCCTGGAGCGTTGGCGGAAACACCGGCAACACCGCGGTGTCCCTTCCGAACCCCTCTGCGCTGCGCTGGTTGTGGCAGGAACGGCGTACCTCTTCGCTGGCGATTGACCAGTCCGGCGTGTGGCGCTTCCGCGACCTGCTGCCGATCGTCCAGAACGACAATATTACGACGCTGCGCGAAGGCAACACCCCCCTGTATGACCTGCCCCGTGCTGCAAAATCTCTCGGCATCCACTGGATTCTAGCCAAGCATCAGGGTATGAACCCCACCGGTTCGTTCAAGGATACGGGCATGACCGCGGCGTTGTCCGTAGCGGTGGAGCGTGGCTTTCAGTGGGTGGCTTGTGCCTCGACGGGCAACACCTCGGCCGCAATGGCGGCTTATGCGGCGCGTGCCGGACTGCGGTCGATCGTGTTTATCCCCGAAGGCAAGATCGCCTGGGGCAAGCTGTCGCAGTCGATGGACTACGGCGCGCTCACGATCCAGCTACGAACCGATTTTGACGGCTGCGTCAAAATGGTGAATCAGCTCGTCATGACTCACCCGATCTACCTTCTGAACTCAGTCAATCCATACCGGCTGGAAGGGCAGAAGACTCCGGCGTTTGAGCTTCTGGAGCAGATGGATTGGCAGGTTCCTGAACACATCATCGTTCCGGGCGGAAATCTGGCGAACTCAGCCGCGCTGGCCAAAGGCTTTGCCGAAATGCTGCAGCTTGGGCTGATCTCGCGCATTCCAAAGATTTCGATTATTCAGGCTGCAGGTGCGAATCCCCTGTACAAGTCGATGCTGGCAAACAACGGGACAGAGTTGACTCCGGTGAAGGCCGACACTCGCGCAACGGCGATTCGGATTGGAAATCCGGCGTCGTGGCGCAAGGCGGTAGCGGCGCTGCACTCGACCGGCGGCTGGTGCGAAGAGGTTTCAGAGCAGGAGATCGCTCTGGCCAAGGCGCAGATTGGCGCAGAGGGAATTGGCTGTGAACCAGCCTCGGCCGTGACGCTGGCCGGCCTGAAAAAACTGGTGGCAGATGGCCGGGTGGGCAAGGAAGAGCGCGCCGTGCTGATTTTGACCGGACACACTCTCAAGGATTCGGACTACACCATCAAGTACCATCGCCGCGAATTGCTAACCGATGCAGAGGAGGCAGAAGCGTCTGCGGGCGAACGCGCAATGCATATTCAACTGCGCAAGCCGCCGGAAGTTCTCGACGCGAATCTGGATACAATTCTCCGGACACTGGATGAGCAGATGGCCGTATCGGTTTAGGAAATCCTGATGGAATATCAAGTCACAGTGCAGACCGTGGCTCCACAACTGATTGCTGCAGCTCGGCAACGCACCACATCGCGCATGATTTCGAAGAAAATCGGTCCGCTGATGTCTGCGCCTTGGACATATCTGCGAGCACAGCCCGCCTTCAAACCCGACGGCCGAAACGTGGCAATTTACTGGGACATGAGAAACGGTGGCTCCATCGAGGTCGGAGTCGAAGTTACCGCACCCTTTGACGCCACGAATGACGTGGTCTGCTCCGGCACTTCAGGCGGGACGGTCGCCATGACGACTCACGTTGGGTCTTACGCTCAACTTGGCGCAGCCCATGATGCGGTAATGGCGTGGTCCCGCCAGAACGCGCGCGAGATCGTAATGCCGTTCTGGGAGATTTATGGCCATTGGGACAATGACCCAGCAAAAGTTCGCACCGATGTGCTGTACCTGTTGAAGTGATCGACAGATAGCAATTCTTAAACAAAAGGGGTGACAGCCGAAGCTGTCACCCCTTGGTTTTGTGGCGTGGATTGGGATTAGGCTTTAGACTTGACCTTCTTGACCGGGACTTCCGATACAGGTGCGGCGGCAGCAGCATCGGCCTGTTGGCGCAGGGCGTGGACCACGACACGGAGCATCTCTTCCTCGGGCGCTGGTTTGCCGGTCCAGATCTCGAACTGGCGTGCCCCCTGTTGGACGAACATCTCTACTCCGGTGATCACGTTGATGCCCTGGGCACGTGCCATCCGGATCAGTGGGGTATCAGCTGGGTTATAGACGAGGTCGAAGACGATTTTGGTCTTCAGTTCGTCTGCGGTAAGGATCTGGGCACCCTTGTTGCCGGACATGCCGATCGGCGTCGAGTTGATGATAATGTCGAAGCTCGCGGGGTTGGTCTTGTGGTGGAAGGCCTCGCGCTTGAAGATCTTGGCCCCGGATTGCTTGGCAAGCTTGGCAGCGGTTTCCGGCGTGCGGTTTAGGATGTGCACCTCCGCACCCTTGTCCCGCAGGGCAAAGACTGCCGCCCGGCCGGAGCCGCCGGCACCGAGAACCAGCACCTTGGCTCCCTTGAGCGACATACGTTTTTCAAGCGGGGCGATAATGCCTTGGACATCCGTATTGAATCCGTACAGGTTCCCGTCCTGCACCCGCAGCACGGTGTTGCAGGCACCGATCTTCTGCGAAAGCGGGTCCATGTGCGCCAGATAAGGCAGAATGGTCTGCTTGTGTGGCATCGTGATGGAGACACCCTGAATCGGAATCTCACGGATGAGGTCGACAAGGTCGGTGATCTTGTTGGTCTGTAGCGCGAGGTAAACGGCGTTGACGGTCTCGCGGCGGAATGCGGTATTGAGCATAATGGGCGAGAGGGACTTGCCCACCGGGTTGCCGGCAACTCCATAAATCTTGGTTGCGGCGTCCACTTCTTCAATCCGATAGGTTTCTACTAGCGTGCGGACTGCGATCTGGCCAGGGCCTGTCTCCTCGCCCACCGTTGCAGCGGCAAAGGTGAAGGGGGCTCCGGCACGCAGGCAAAGCACGCGAGAGATGATTCCGGCGTCGCCCATGCACAGGCCAACGATGTCAGAGTGATCGCTCATGCGCTCGATGAAGCGGATCATGGTGACGTTATCGACCAGCGATTTGGCGGTCGGGACAATTTTTACGAAGTCAGGGTCGAAGGCCTTGATCCGCGTGTAGACAGCGTCGAGGTTCGACGTTTCCTTGAAATCATGGAAGGAGCAGATGATCGCAACGCCGGTGTCGCGCAGTTTCTGCAACTCGGTCTTTTTCAGAGCTTCGGCAGACTCCAGCTCAACATCCACGATCTGGCAGCCGGCGTTGGCTGCTTTGATCAGGATTTCCAGCTGGGCGGCCAGCGATCCATCGAACTTGCCGCCATTTTCGGTGCGTCGACAGGTTGCGATGACCGTAGAGGCGTTATTGACTTCAAGGAATTCCTTGATTTTGGGCAGGGCGGCGGATGGTTTTTCCAGGTAATCGAGGCGAAATTCGAGGAAGGTAGTCTCTTTGATGGCGGAAGTGGCCTTCTCAAGGAGCTCGGTTGCCGTGCTGCCGATGATGGCGACACATACCTTGCTGATGCGGGAGCGAAGAATCTTTGCGTTGGGGCTGGGCAATTTATTTATCCGGTCTTGCAATCGCGTATCTTACAGCCGACCCCTCCGGGATGCAAGGAGTATGGCGTCTAACAGAAAATCGCGGATTATTATGGCTTAGGTTTCGAAAGTCAGACTAAGTATAAACAGCGATTCGGGTTAAGTTATGAAAGGGAAGAAATATACGAACAACGTGTCACATAGTTGACGGTAACTATGTGGAAATGTCGTGTAGGTAACAAAGCTGATGGGCGGTAATCAGATGAATGATGTTGGGATCGACGTGGGTCGGGTGGCATCGTGGGCAAAATTTGACTGGTTGCGGCATGGTTTCAGCACCAGAACGGGCGGTGCGTCGTCAGTCTACTCGGGAGATGAGACGCGCGAACTCAACCTTGGATTCACCGAGGATGACGACGAGCGGAATGTGATCGCGAATCGCGAGGCTTTTGCTCGGGCAGTGGGCAGTGGCGAGATGGTAACCGTTCGGCAGGTCCACGGGACGGTCGTGAAGCGCGTTGGAGCGGAGTTGACCGGACTTCGGACAGAGGATGGACGGGGCGTTGTCCAGGCGGATGGGCTGATGACAGCAGCGACAGGTGTCTTGTTAGCGATTCAGGTGGCGGATTGTGTCCCCGTGCTGGTCGCCGACGTGAAGCGCAGGGTGGTGGCGGGGTTCCACGCCGGGTGGCGAGGGACAGCAGCGGGCATCGTGGAGCAGGGAATCGGGCAGATGGTAGCGGAGTTGGGGTGCGATCCGCTCGACATGGTGGCGGCGGTCGGGCCGTCGATTGGAGCTTGCTGCTACACCGTTGGGGCTGAGGTCCGCAGTACATTCGGGACGCGGTTCGCATATGCTGAAGCGCTGTTTTCATATCGCGAGGACGGGATGCACATTGACCTGGCCGAGGCGAATCGGCGTCAGTTGGTCGGGGCCGGGCTGCGAGCCGATTCGGTGACAGTCGTCGGCGAGTGTACGGCCTGTGCGCGGGTCAATGGGCGGCGGAAGTACTTCTCACATCGCGCGGAGCGGGGCTTTACCGGGCGATCCATGGGAATGATTGGGATTTCAGACGAATAGTGTTGGTGAATTTGAGCCGGAATGGTAGCTTCGCTCGATGGAACACAGCGAGATGCCAGGCATCGTGGGCCGTGACCTGGTTTGCGACAATATTTGTTCTTTCTGATTTCAATTTGAAGCTGTTGGATGTTTCTCGAAAAACCCCGACAGCCGTGGTGCAATCGCTCGATCAATCGGGAATCTGGCGATCTTTTCGCAGATAACGTTTACTGGTATGCTCTGGAACATCGCTGCAAGTCTGGGAGTGGCCCCTGTCGAACCGTTCTCGCCGCGATTTTCTTACTGCAACTGGGCGTCTGACTGCGGCTGGAATTCTGGCGTTGCAGATGCCACGACTAGCCGCGCAGGTTAGTGCTGCGGCAGGTGCGGCAGATGCCTATGCCAAGCCGAAGCCAATGATTGCGGGGCCCTTCGAGCCAACCTGGGAGTCGTTGCGAGATAACTGGCGCATGCCCACGTGGTTCAATCAGGCAAAGTTCGGGATTTTCATCCATTGGGGCCTCTACTCAATTCCAGCGCGTATCAATGAGTGGTACGAGCGGCATATGTATCAGACCGATTCGAAGTGGCATACGGAACACTATGGTCCGCCCGACAGGTTTGGGTACAAGGACTTCATCCAGCTCTTCACGGTCGAAAAGTATGACGCGGACCAGTGGGCAGACTTGTTTGTCCAGTCGGGAGCGAAGTATGTCGTGCCAGTGGCGGAGCATCACGACGGATTTGCGTTGTGGGACTCTGACCTGACGCCGTGGTGCGCCAGCAAGATGGGGCCGAAGCGGGATTTGACGGGTGAACTGGCTAAGGCGGTCCGCAAGCGGAATTTGATCTTTGGCGTATCGAGCCACCGTATTGAGCACGACGCATTTGCGTATCCGGCAAAGGGCGTCCCGAACGATGAGTTCGACCCCAGGTATGCCGGTTTCTATGGGCCTCCGATTGATTCGAAGGAATTCAATAACTCGGATGGTTCGCCGGCGTTCCAGGGGGATTGGCTGGCTCGTTTGCAGGAGCTTACAGATAAGTACGAGCCGCAGATGATCTATCTGGATAACGGGATCAATGGGCCGCCGTATGACGACATCAAGCTGAAACTGGCCGCGTATTACTACAATTCGGCGGCGAAGTGGGGGAAGCAAGCCACGCTCGCGACGAAGGATTTGGCATATCTATTCGAGAGTGTGCAGGACTTCGAGAAGCAGCAACGAGCTCCGAAGTGGATCTACGGTGCGGCAGGTTGGCAAGTGGACGACTCGATCGGCAATACGTGGCGTTATACCGAATCACCCCAGCAGATGACAGTGTGCGGTGCCGACTCCATTGCGCGGGAGATGGTCGAGATTGCCAGTATGGGTGGGAACCTGCTGCTGAATATCTCACCGCGGGGAGACGGCTCGATACCGGAGGATCAGCAGCGGAAACTGGTGTCGTTTGGCCTATGGATGGGGGTGAATAGCGAGGGGATTTACGGCTCTCGGCCCTGGCTAAAGATGGGCGAGGGACCAATGATGCCGGTGGAGGCCCCCGGAGATTGCAAGGGTGGATCGACGGCAGTGGCGGGGCCTGCGGTAAAGCGGCGGGCTGAACCAGCACCAGGCGACGCGGACTTCCGGTTTACGGTCGCGCAAGGGGCTTTGTTTGCGTGGGGGTAAAAGCGACCCGCAACCGAGGCTAAAATCGTGTCGCTTGGCAGCGGGAAGGCTCGTGTGGAGAAAGTCTCGCTGCCCGGGGCACTGGCTCCGTTGAAGTTTCAGCAGACGCCGGACGGGTTAGTGGTTTCGCTGCCGGTTGGCGAGGCGGG
>JAYVZU010000013.1:0-8214 GCA_043783075.1 Rhodanobacteraceae bacterium | reverse complement strand
GATTCATCACGGCCTGCGTGGCGATGGAGATGAGGTTACCGACCGACCAGTAGAGTGCGAGGCCCGACGCGTAGTTCCAGGTCATGTAGCCGGAGACGGCGGGCATCATGAAGGCCATCATCTTCTGTTGTTCGGGATCGACACCGGGTGAAGGCGTGTAGAACTGAACCAGAAACTGGCTGACGATCATGAGGATTGGCAGGATGTGCCACGGGTCTGCGGCGGAGAGGTCGGGCAGCCAGTACCAGTGCGACTGGCGGAGCTCGACGACCTTGGGCAGCATACCGAAGAAGGCCATCAGCAGCGGCAACTGGATGAGCGTCGGGATGCATCCGCCGAACATATTGACACCGTTATCCTTCTGCAGCTGCATGATCTCGGAGTTCATGTCGTTGCGCTTGGGGTCGGTGACTTTGAGGCTCTTGTACTTGGCCTTGATGGCGTCCATCTGCGGCTGAATGCGCTGCATCTTCAGGCCGGACTGCATGGTCTTGATGCGCAGCGGCAGCACGACCAGGTTGATGATGATCGTCAGGAAGACGATGTCCCAACCCCAGTTGGTGGAGATGTTCTGGTTGATAGCACGAAGCGCGAGGAAGAGGTACTTGCCGACAAAGCCGAAGAAACCGAAGTCTAGCAGAGGCTCCAACGTGAGCTTGGGGTTGGCGGCGTGGACGTTGCGGAGAACGTCGACGGCCTTGGGCCCGGCAAAGATGCGGGTTTGGGTGTGGCCGGAGAGATCTCCCAGCGCGGCTCCGAGCATGGGAACACAGATGGAGTCGGACGGCAGCTTGAGGTTGCTGCAGACGACCGTCTTACCGGCATACTGCGCCAGGCTGCTGACGGACTTGATCGCCGGAGGCGCAGGCGGCACTTTGCCCCAGCCGCCGCTGGTCGAGGGCTTGGGCAGGACGATATCCGAGTGCAGGGTGGCCACGGAAGCCGTGTCTGGTGCGTCCGGGAGGAAGATGGTCGCGAAGTAGTAGTCGCTGACGCCGGCCCAGTCATACCCGCCTAGCAGCGTTGCTCCGCCGCTTACATCCTTGGGTCCCTTATGCTTTTCCGAGCCATTCTGCGAGTAATCGACCTGCGAGTTCCCATAGGATGTGGTCGCCTGCAGGTCGCCAAAGCCGCCCGGCCAGGAGATGAGCGAGCGGATGGGTGCACCGTTACGCAGCACCTGCGTGTCAGCGTGCATGACGTAGGAATTGTCGAACGAGAACTTCTTGGTGACGTCGTATCCGCCGGCCGAGAACTTGTAGGTCAGGGTCGCGGGGGCATTCAGCGTACCGGTCGCAGAGGGCACATAGAGCGCCTTGGCGAGGTTCGCCGTCAGGTCTGCGTCGTAGGTATAGAGCGATAGCGGGTAGCCGATCGCAGCAGCGGCATCCTGATGCACCAGGTCAAACGGCTTTCCGTCGGAGGTCTTCTGGTTTTTGAGGATCCAGCTGGTTGCCTGACCGCCGCGGTTGGAGAACGTGATGCGGTAGAGCTCGTTCTCAACGACCGTGGTCGATTCCGTAGCGGCCTGCACGACGGATGGAGCGGTAGCCCCCTGAGCCGTCGCGGCAACGGTTGCGGCTGGCGCGGCCGACTGGCTGGCCTGCTGGATCTGGGCGACTGGCGCGGCTTCTGGCTGCGGGTGGAGCGTCTTGTAATAGTTCAGGCCGATGAAGACCAGGACCATCACAGCCATAATCACAATGAGAGGACGTTGGTCCTGCGGGGCGCCTTGCTGATTCGGGTTGCTAAACTCTGCCACGATTCCTGTCTTTCTATGGTTCAGTCAATCTGTCGGCCACAAAATGGCCTTTCACGATGATAAATGGTGCGGGCATTTCCACATATTTCCGAGATGGTTCATGGCACCGGATCGAACCCGCCGGTGCCGAGCGGATGGCAACGGCCGATACGCCGGAGAGCCATTGCGCCGCCTCGCCAGAAGCCGTGGCGCGACATCGCGACGTAGGCGTACTCGGAGCAGGTGGGCAGAAAGATGCACTGGGAGACGCCCAAACTGTGGAGCATGGGCGATAAAAGGCGCTTGTAGAGGCCGAATACTCCGCGAAGTAAAGCCTCACGCACGCTCATACCGCGTCTGGAACCTTGACCGTCTTGCGGAGTGTGGCTTCAACCGTGCGGAAGATCTGCGCGACCTCCGCGTCCAGTTTCTTCGGGTCCATCTCGAGGACGGTACGGCGGGGATGAAGAATTACATCGACTGGAAAGGTGAGGGTACCGATGTGGCGGCGTACGCACTCGCGGAGACGCCGCTTGATACGGTTGCGCTCGACCGCGTGGCCCAGGACCTTGCCGACGGTGAGGCCGACACGGGCGCCGGGAGTGTCGCTTCTTCGAGCTTTTCCGTCTGGGCCTTCCGAAGGCCGCAGTGAGTAGAAGAATGCCATCTGCTTCGAGAACTGCTTGCGCGACGAGGTGTACACGCGCTGGTAGTCCGCGTGTTTTCTCAGTCGCAGCAGCGCGTTGGGGGTCTTGGTCGGCATTCCAGTCTGATCCTATGGTACGCGGGTCGATCGTCGTCGTTCCCATCAACATAGCGGCTGGCAGCTGCTGTACAGTACCTAAGATGAAACTTGAAACGCTGTTTATGATCGCTGGGGATGTCGTACTGCCAGTGTGGCTGCTGCTGGTCTTCGTTCCGCGCTGGCGTTGGACGCAACTTCTCGCGACGTTCGTCGTTCCGATTATGCTGGCGGGCCTGTATCTCGGGCTGCTGATGCACTCTGCCCCACCCGATGGAGCCGGTTTCCGAACTTTGGCGCAGGTTCAACTTCTCTTCTCGTCGCGTCATCTTCTCTTGGCAGGCTGGGTTCACTACCTCGCGTTCGATCTGTTCACCGGAGCGTGGGAGGCTCGGGAAGGTACACGACTGGGAATATCGAAGTGGCTCACCGCGCCGTGCCTCGTGCTGACATTCCTCTTTGGACCTGTCGGGCTGACTTTGTTTCTGCTGATGCGGGTCCAGATGCGTCGACAACTGGAGGCGTAATGACCCCGATCAGACGGTGGTTAGACGACAACCCCGGGCTGCGCGCGGCGGCCTGGTTTCACGTCCCGCTCATTCTTCTTGCGTTGCTTGGTCTGCCATTCGACCATCGACATATCCTCGGACTAAATCCGTGGGTTAAGCCGCTGAAGTTCGATCTATCGGTGGTCGTATATCTGGTCACGGCGGCTGGAATCCTCTCCGGCATGGTTGGCTGGCGTCGGTCGCGGCTGGTGATCGGTTGGGGAATTGGCATTGCGATGATGGTCGAAGACTTGATCATCTCGATGCAGTCGTTTCGCGGCGTGCGGTCGCACATGAACTTCTCGACGCTGTTTGATGGCGTCTCCTTCGGAATCATGGGCACGTTCATCGCTCTGAATACTTTGGTCATTACCTGGCTGCTGCTTTTGATCTGCTTCCACCGGACTACGTGGAGCAAACCAGTGGCGTGGGGTGTCCGGCTGGGTCTACTGGCGCTGGTTGCTGGGAGCATCGAAGGCGCGTTGATGGTGACCCACGGCGCACACACCGTTGGGGCTCCGGATGGCTCTGCGGGCTTGTTCTTTCTCAACTGGAGCCGCCAGTATGGAGACCTCCGCGTGGCGCACTTCTTCGCGATCCACGCGCTGCAGGCGATGCCGTTGCTGGGCTGGCTGCTGACTAGGACCACGCTGCCGCAACGGGCTCAGTTGACGTTGGTCGTCCTCGGCTTCCTGGGCTACATGGCTGCTGTTGGGGCGCTGTTTCAACAGGCGATGGCCTCCCATCCAGTTCTTTAGCTACGGCATCAGCAGCCAGAGGGCATCTTTGACGATGCGGAGTGAGATGGGCAACTGGCCCAGCGGTTCGGCGTCCGCCTGCGCATAGATTCCGTCTCCCTCGCACTCCACCTGCCCGGCGTCGACGGTACGGAGCCAGGGGTTGCCAAGCCCAAGCCGACCACACAACATCCACGCCGGCATGGAGATCCAGGCGGGTCCGCGGAGAATCTGGAGGTGGAGTTGGGAGTCAGTCGTGGAGGCGTTGCGGGTAATGCCGCTGAAGACTCCGCCGAGATCCGGCACACGCGACGCCATCATCGCGACGGCGGTCTCGGTCGCCCATACTTCTGATGTCGTCTCGCGATACCTGACCTGGAACTGTGGCCAGGTACGTGTGAGAAATAAGCGAGCTGCATGGCCGTAGTAAGCCAGTCGTCCGAACCGCGTCTTGAGGCGGGTGCCACCCTCCCGAGACAGCTCGTCGACCAGCAATCCGTCCGGCCCGCATCCAGCCATGACGGCGAACAGGCGCTTTTGCCGCGAGAATGAGACCTCTCCCAGCGGTATGCGCCGAGCGGTATAGGTCATCAGGCGACCGATTGCGGCGAGAGGGTCCAGCGGGATGTCGAGATTTCTGGCCAGAGCATTCGCGGTTCCCAACGGAACGATGCCCAGCACCGTCTCCGTGCGAGCCAGACCCTGGACGACGCCGTGTACCGTTCCGTCTCCGCCACAGGCCAGGATGAGCGCCGCAGGACCTGCCGAAGCCGCAGCCAGATACTGCGCGGAACCCTCTTCAGCCGTCGTCTTGAAGACCGAAACCAAGTAGCCGTGGTCGGCCAGGAGAGCGCGAATGGCAGGCATCTGCGCCTCAAGCAAGCGAGCCTGGCCAGCCGCCGGATTCACGATCAGGGTTGCAAGTCGCATGGTCGCTAGCCCAACTGCTCGGCAATACTGCGCGTCACGGGTGTCGCTTCCCCACCCGTGTGCTGGGTCGAGACAGTTTCAATCAGCGCAATCCAGGTCTCTTCGGCGGCAGATGTATTGTGGCGGACACCACGCGGAACAACGAAAACCTCACCGGGATGGAGTGTGACGGGACCGCCATCATCCACTGCCCGACCGATTGTTAGCGCACCCTTCAGGACGAGGAAGAGCTCGTCTTCGTGCTCGTGATGGTGCCAAGGGAACTCGCCTTGAACGCGGGCTACCTTGAGGTATTGGTCATTCACCTGCGCCAGGATTCGGGGACTCCACAACTCCGGGAGTGCACCCGCGGCGTCCGCAAGTGAGATGGTCTTAGATTGGCCCACCTTGCAGTCGCTCATAGCGCCACTTTACAGCAGAGATTGGAGGAGACGTAGGAAAGCCCACGCTCGGGCGTGGGCTTTCGAGAATTTGGAAAACTTAATTGGTGACTAGTCGCGGAAACCTGCCGAGACGGCAATCTTGTGACGGCCCTTGGCGCGACGACGGTTCAGCACGGCAGCGCCGGCCTTGGTCTTCATGCGGGTAAGAAAACCGTGGGTCTTGGCGCGGTGACGACGATTGGGCTGGAAAGTACGCTTCGGCATGGAACTGACTCCTGGGGGACCACATGGTCTGGAGAAGACAACTCTTCAGCCTGTGGAGCCTGATCTTGAATGTGTGTCGAATCTTGCCTGCCTGATTCGATTTGAACCGTCCGCACCCTTGATCTTTGGACCAGCTTTTGCGACTCGTTCAGGGGTAGTGCGGCAGGGCTGGGGCGACAATTCCTGAGTATACAAGATTGCCGTGGAAAACGCGAAACAAATTATGCTCGACGCACTCGCCTGCCTGATTTGGATGTGACGTCCGACCCAACCAAGCACATCCGAAACACATCCAATCAGGTGGTGTCGATTCGGGATAATTACCATCTTCCGACTAAAGTTTCTATATTGACATTTTTGGTTGTTTACCCAACATTTCGCGCGGGTTACCAACGTTACAGTCGTGTTTCACCATGAACGGTGCAATTGAAATTATTGCCGGAATCGGCTTGATTTCGTCCTAGTTTTCCGTGCTACCATCAAACCCGCTAAGTAAGTAAGCTTCCAGTCTCCGGCGAAAGATTTTAGAGTTTCCCGCTTGACTGGTGCCGGGTTTTCGTCTCTTATTCATGGCCTCTTGAAGGTCCTGATCCAAGGAGATTTCGGGCAAGTATGTGATCAAACCACAACCCCCTTCGTGGGGTTGAGGGGAGAGTCATTTTTTGCTTTTTCGCCTCCCTTTTCGGGCGAGTACCTCGGGTCTGTCTGCCGAACCACGCATCACAAAAAGTCAAGAGAAGGAAAGAAACCGAATGTCATTCGTCCCGACGGCAAGTGCCGTTTTAAACCAGTGGGTACGCATCCTGGGTGCGCTCGAAAAGAAGATCAACCGTCAGTCGTTTGAGACCTGGTTGAAGCCGACACGATTTTCGCGTGTGATTGGCAAAACACTTTACGTTCGCATCCCCTCCGCGCAGTTCGAGCACATCGGCGACAAGTACGCCGACCTGATCGAAGAAGCGATTGAGAAGCTCACGCTGGATATCGATACGGTCGAATTCGAAACACCAGCACAAGATCCGGCTGCCCAGCGCGTCCGTGAAGATGGCGGTTTTGCGCCCGTCCCCAGCCACTCTGCCAACGCACCCCGCGGTACCAGCAACCGCCCCGCACCTGCGGCAACCACCACCGAGCAGGCTCGCTTCGATTGGAACACCGCGTCGCAGTTGAACCCGCGCTACCAGTTCGATGGCTTCGTCGCCGGACCGGGCAACCAGTTCGCACTCGCAGCTGCGGTCGCTGTTGCAGAGCGTCCCTCCAAGGCTTACAACCCGTTGTTTCTGTACGGCGGCGTCGGCATGGGCAAGACCCACCTGATGCACGCGATCGGCCATGAAGTGAAGCGGCGTATGCCGCATGCAGCGATCAGCTATGTGAGCGGCGAAAAGTTCGTGAACGAACTGATTGACTCGCTCCGCTACAACAAGATGACCAGCTTCCGCGATAAGTTCCGCTCGGTCGATGTGCTGCTGGTCGATGACGTGCAGTTCCTCGCCGGCAAAGAGCGGATGCAGGAAGAGTTCTTCCACACATTCAACGCGCTGCATGAGGAGTCGAAGCAGATCGTGCTGGCCAGCGACCGATCGCCGAAAGAACTTGGCGATATCGAAGATCGTCTGCGCTCGCGCTTTGAGTGGGGCCTGATCGCCGACATTCAACCACCGGATCTCGAGACCAAGGTGGCAATTCTGCAGCGCAAGGCTGAGGCCGAGCACCAGACTTTGCCGACCGATGTTGCTCTCTTCATCGCAACGAATGTTCGCACCAACGTGCGCGAGCTTGAAGGCGCGTTGATCCGCGTCATCGCGTGGTGCTCGCATCACGGCGTTGAGTGCTCGCTGGCTGTGGCACAGCAGTGCTTGAAGCAGTTCATCGATACGCAGGTTCGCAAGATAACGATTGAAGCGATTCAGCGTGCTGTTGCGGAGCAGTTTGGCATGCGGGTGCCGGAGTTGAAGCAGAAGAACAACTCGCGCCAGATTGTGGTTCCGCGGCAGATCGCAATGTATCTCGCCAAGCAGATGACCGAGGCCAGCCTGCCTGAAATCGGACGGCAGTTTGGCGGCAAACACCACACGACGGTGATGCACTCCATCGCCAAGATCGACGAGCAGCGGCGTGGTGACAAGGACCTGAACCGGACGATCAACAAACTGATGGAGACGCTGAGCTAAAGGCGCATGATGCGCATGACCCAGCGATCAATCAAGGCATTCGGATGGACTCTGACGGCGGCGGCTACTTATGCCGCCGTCTTTGTCGTTCCGTACCGGTTCCCGTTGCACGAAGCGGTTCTCTCGGATACCTGGACGGCGGGCTCGAACAATCAGGTGGCTGCGATTGCGGTTGCGATCGTGAGTGTGTTGGTCGCGCTGTGCTGTTGGTTTAGAACACCTGCGACTCCGCGGCAAGAGACCCAGACTGCGCTCAGCCGACGGTATTTATTTGGGGGAGTTGCAGTCGCAATTGCGTGGACCGCTGTGCTTGGCACGCTGGTCGCGCGGGCTCATATGTACTGGGGCGATGAGGGTTACTTCCTCAGCCAGCTACGAAGTGGATTGCTGTTTCATCGCACGATCTACACGCAGTTTGAGTTTGCGTATGGACCGTTGCTGTACCTCTGGCCTGCAGCTTGTATTCGAGCGCTGGCGCCGCTTGGCGTCAGCTTCACGGCCGCCTACCTGGTGTCACTTGCTGCGATGCAATCACTGGGCGTTGCGCTGCTTTTCTACGTTGTGCAAGCTCTGCCTCTGCGTCGCAACTTCAAGGCCTGCGCCTTTATTCTGATCACATTCGGCGCGCTCAATACGCTGCTTGGGCTGAACTACACGATCTTTCGATTCATCCTTCCGTTCGCCGCAGTCGTTCT
>JAYVZU010000012.1:0-8232 GCA_043783075.1 Rhodanobacteraceae bacterium | reverse complement strand
CGAGAATGGCATCTCCCTGTTTCCAATAGTTCTGCTCCGCAGACGTGAACTCCTTGGCGTGGTATGTCTGCGCCTGACCGGAGTTCAACGGTTTGGAGATAGTCAGCATGGCTTACAACAGAGGACTTCCTACAACGGGAGATTTGGGCTGGATGATTCCCGCCATGGACCCAGGATTGGGTGCCGCAACTTCACTTCCTACGGTCGGTTCCGGCTGAATAACAGGTGTCGCAATCGGAACATCTAGTGTCGCTACTTCGATCGCTACCGGTATCGCCGACACAATAATGGGTGTCGCGGGAGGGACATCCGGTGCTGCTACATCAGTTTCACTCTCTGCTTCGAGGTCTTTCACTGGACCGCTTCGGCCACTGGTTCTCTCAGGACGAGCCTTGACGGCTGTGCGCTTCTTGCGGAGTTGAGTCAGCGTCCTGGGATCGAAGCTGAGTTCGTCATCCTCAATCGCTCGCGGCACAAAGTCCTCGGCAATGATGGGCATATCGCTGTACACAAAAGAGAACCGTGCTACGTTGTTTCCGAGCTTTAGGAAAGCATGTTTGTCGGCGAGGCCGGCGATCTCGGAGTCCATGACCAGCGGTTCGGTCTGGCGGTCGAGCGAGAAGTTCTTGCCCGCTCGGGTGCCGTCGTAGTGGGTCTCTTTCATCCGTTCAATCTCAACCTGCCCGATGGCTTTCGAGACCCACTCCGCCGCCTTCGGCTCAGTAGTTTTCAAGAAGATTTTGGTTGCTGGCTGCGAGAGCATGACCTCGGCCATGTGGCCGTAGATCACCTCAAGCTGAGCCTTGCCCTGGAAGCCGAGTACAAGCGGATTCTTGCTCTTCCGGTTCTCCGTTATGGCCGTATGGAGTTGGGGAAGCCGTTGCAGGCTAGCCAGTTCGTCGAGCACAAACCAGACGGGCTTCTGCTCGGACCGTGGGGTGTTGAGCAAGCGAAGGACCAGCAAGTCGATCCATAGACTATGAAGCGGGCGGAGTGCTTCGCGTTCCGCCGCTTTCGAGGTAATGAAGATCCATCCCTTGCGCTTCTCCGACCACTCCGTTGCGCTCCAGGTCGTTTCCGCTTGAGCCTTGGTGGGCAACATTCTAAGACTGTCGGCGATCAATCCGAGCGACGCCAGAACACCTCCGCGCTGCTGTTGCGCTCCCTTGGAAAGAATGGAAGCAAGCTCAGTGTTCTCCACCCGCTTGTCGATC
This sequence comes from Rhodanobacteraceae bacterium, assembly GCA_043783075.1. GTDB lineage: Bacteria > Acidobacteriota > Terriglobia > Terriglobales > Acidobacteriaceae > Edaphobacter. The sequence continues at coordinate 7,018 of JAYVZU010000012.1, read as the reverse complement.
TCCGCTGGATCGGACATCCACTGGACAAGCTCCTGGGGAGTCGGCCCAAAGGTCAGCAAGTGAGCGAAGATTTTCTGCGGCGTCTCGGTGAAAAACTCACCCTTCTTGTCGCTGGTCGGCTGGTAAAGCGATGCAGCGATTGCCTTGGCTTCTGCCTTCCGGCGAAGCTCTTCGGATGGCCCCCAATAGGGGCAACGGGTATCCAGCGGATTCAGGATAATGTCGCCTCGGGTGGCGTCATAAAAACGGCGAATGTACTCGCAGGCGGGGTCATAGATGATCGCCGATTCCTCCCGCGCCTGAATCTGACGAAGCATCTGCATGATGAGCGTCGTCTTCCCGGTTCCCGTGTCGCCGATGATTTCAAAGTGCTGCGCCTCAGCCGCTAGCGGTATTCGCATCATGGCTTTGGCCTCGTCTGTTTTGAAGCCAATACCATCTCCCTGTATCGCCTCATTGAACTCTTTGGGCGTAAGCATGACGGGGCCTTTGAGAACACGCCCGTACTTCATCTGCTTGCGCCGCTTGATGTCTTTGGCAATGGAAAAGGGGAGCTGTCCGAGCAGCGAGAGCAGCCCGAAGAGGAGCGGCATTTCGTAGATGTCACGCAGCCTGTCGTCTTGAAAGACGGTGCTCTTGAGGTACTCGTGAAGGCCCTTGTCGAGATACTGCTGCTCCGGCCCGCGATAGAGCGCCCGCAGGCCACGCCCCAGCGCCGCACTCGAAATCGCAAGAGGAATATGCTTGCCACCGGGTGCCGGGGTCGTGCCAGCTTGAACGTCACTTCCGACGGCTAGCTGGCCTGCTTTGCTGCCGTCGCCAACGTAAAGCAGTTGGTACTTGTCCTTCTTGTCGATGGCTGCACCTAACGCCGTCTTCGCATAGATCGGAGTGTAAAACTGCTGGAGCGGCGTCTGTCCATAATTGAACCGAACGTAGATGAAACATGAGGTCAAAATGAAGGCAAGGAACAGCGCACCGTAGCTGTAAATCGGGCTGTGTGGCGGCCAGACGACGGACTCTTTTCTTCCCCATTGCGATGTCATACTGACAGCTCCTTTGCTACGGACTGGTACTGGTTGAGAACGTCGCGGGTCGCATCGTGCTTGCCGGATCGCACATCGCTGAGTATCTGAGTGAAGGCGTCCGGCGTCAGGGTCTCGCGCAGAGCAATGGAGCGAAGAACTGTGCTTACAAACATCCGGAGGGCGACAACTTCGGTAATGACCGCCGCGTCGGAGCGCCTGGTTCGCGCCGCACAGAGCAAGACCTCACGCGCCCACTCTGCCGTAAAGCGTCCGCTGGCCTTTGCCGCCGCTTTGAGCTCTATCTCCTCGTCTGGAGTGAAGCGGCTTGCAATGCTTCGCGTCCGGCTGGGGCGACCCTCGGTGCGCCGGAGACGGTCATTGATTCCAAGATCGGGATGGTCGGGAGTGGCTTCCATGTCGCCTCTTTTCCTGCGATTACGGATGGAATCACAGCGATTCCATCCGTAATCGCTCTTGCTCTAAGTCGTCTGATTTGTGCGTGATGCTATCCGTAATCGAAACCCCACTTTGCACGACCCTCGGAGGGATGGAGTGTCATAATTCATCCGGTGCGCAGCACCGTTTCCACCCTGCCGAGATGTTTGGGGACAACCACTACTTATCTTTCGGAGTTGCTACATGGGTTGGGGCAGGAGTCGTAGGTGCAGTCGAGCGCCTGCCGCGCTTGGCTCGTTCTGCTGCTTCCATCGGCTTACGAATTCGGAGTGGATGTTCCGGCTTCTTTCCTTCGGCAGACTGAGCGAATGAGAGGAAGTCCTTGTCTTTGGAAAACACATAGTTCAAGGCTTTCGACACAACTTCATCTGAGGGCGCATTGATGAAGAGCGCATACTGGTCGACCTTCTGAGCGATTGACTCATCAAGGGCTATGGTGGCGGTGATCTTGTTGACGGTCTGAATTTCGAGTAGGGGCATGAGTGGTTCTCCTTATTGGTAAAGCTGTGTCGGCGAATCGAAGCGAGCCCAATCGGCAGGCAACGGAAGCTGCGCTGAATCATGCTGATCGGCCCGATTGAACTTCGTCAGGAACTCAAATGTCTTGAGAGTGCGGTCGTAGTCCAGCACCTGAACGACTTCGCTGATCTTGCGACCTGTCGCGTAACGTTGGACCTGGACGACGTACTGCACGGAGTCTGCGATCTCCGCCGCGATGTCATCGCGGTTCGCCTGCTGGTGTGAACGTATGGCTAACTCCCCGAAGCGGCGCAGTGCTTTGACTGCGGAACTCGCGTGAATCGTCGCCATCGAACCGGCGTGTCCAGTGTTGAACGAGTCGAGCAGCGTGCGGGCTTCATCACCGCGCACCTCGCCCAGAATGATGCGGTCTGGTCTCCAACGGAGAGCGGCCTTCAACAGGTCATTGAAGCTGACTTGCCCGGTGTGCCCATCCGTCTGGCACTCAGCGGGTAAAAGGTTCGGCTTCGCGATGCGAAGCTCGGATGTGTCCTCGATGACAACGATGCGTTCCGAGTCAGGGATGAAGTCAGTCAGTGCGTTCAGTAGGGTCGTCTTTCCACTGCCAGTTCCACCGCTGATGAGGATGGTCTTGCCGGACGTAATCAACTCGCTCAGGAAATCTGCAAGTGATGGCGTGAGAGCGCCTTCCTGAATAAGGAGTGGGAGCGTGTAACGCACCCGAGGGAATTTGCGGATGGTCACTGACGGGAAGGGTCGGACGACTGGAGGGATGACCGCCGCCAAGCGGCTGCCGTCTGGGAGTTGCACATTCAGTAGCGGCTTGTCCGGCCCCAGCTTGCGACCCAGCTTGTTAGCGATCACGTCGAGACTTGTGAGCAACTGCCTGATTTCGAAGCGGACTTCGGGAGCGGCGCGAAGTTCACCGCGCTTCTCGTACCACCAGATGCCATCGGGATTGCCCATGATCTCAGTCACGGTGTCGTCCAAGAGGAGCGATTCGATAGGGCGAAGGAACGGAAGTATCAACTCGAAGCTCATATCTGCCTTTTAGTGGTGCGGCGGACCGTCGTTGTGACGAGCCGTCGCAAGGTTTGAAACGTGGCCTAAGCGGCCACGTCATCGGTTGCGAACTCCTCGGCCTCTTCGTATTCGGCTTCTTCCGCAGCGGCCTGCTCTGCGCGGTCGAGCTTTAGGATGGACTTGACCCGGATCTCACACGCACGCGTTATCGCCTCCGTCTTCTTGCTGACGTAATCCCGGCTTCGCAACTCCCCGTCAATCTCGACGTGCGCGCCCTTCTTCAGGCTGCCGGCGAAGGTGGCCAGTTTGCCGAAGACGACGCACTGGTGCCACTCGGTTTGCGAGACGTACTCGCCGGTCTTCTTGTCCTTGTAGGAGCTCTTAGTCGCGAGTGAGAGGGTGGTAAAGCTGCGGTTGTTGCCGGTGTGGATGGTTGCGTCGTTGCCGAGGAAGCCGATGAGGTTGACTGAGTTCTTGTACATGGTGTGTCTCCGTGTGTTGCGATCTCCCGATCTGGTCGGGGCACCAATAAGCGAAGGGGCCCGGCTCCCAAGTGCCAAGCTCTGCATTCGCGGAGGGGCCCGGGAGAAACTTCTGCGGCGTCTTCTGCCGCGGCTTAGAAGTCTGTCCTGGGACAGCCGTGACCCGTAGGGCGACGAAGTCGAAGCAGAAGAGCGCCGTGCCGCTGGACGCCGGAATTGTCCCCAAAGCGGTGCCTGAACAGAAGCGGGATAACTCACGGCAAGACGAATCTGTGCGGAGTCAATCCTCAGCTCTGACTGGGCTGCAACCGTCTGCACGGCTCGTAGTTCCACTCTCTGCCACTCGCGGCCAAGGACTGCAGCGGCTGTCTCGCTTTGTGGCTTGTGTCTTACGCTGGCCGAATGCCAAAGTCTAGGGCACAAAGACAGTGCGGGTGTACCAGCCGGGTTGGCAGTAAGAGGCGACATCGAAAGCTCCAAATGGGTGGGTCTATAAGTTCGTCTACTGAAACGCCTGGTCGGTGCGGAATCGGATGATCGTCAGACCGAGTGGATCAACCGTTGTCTTCTCGTTTAACACCTGCGGGTTGAAGACGTAGGTGACGGTCGCCGTCCACTTCTCCCGCTTGATGACGGACTGGTCGCCGGGGTTCGTGAACACTTTCTCGAACTCGATACGCGCGGAGTAGGGCGACTGACGGAGGTCGTCGAGAATCACGTTGTTGACCTGGACATCCACGTATGGAAGCGTCGAGTCCTTCAGGTAATTCGAGATGAGGTTAGTCTTGCGCTCATCCTCGATCACGGCGCGCTGCACATCGGAGTTTAGGAAATAGAGCGCCTGCGTCTGGTCGCGCTCCAAGGTGAAGCGATTCCGACCGAAATACAGGTTCGTCCAGCGGGTCAGGTAATACTTGTTTTCGGCTTCCTGAGGCCGGTAGTCGAAGTTGCGGTAGTCGATGGCTTCGGCGTGTCCAACGTCGTTGATGCGGATGATGAACGGCTTCGCAGACGCTAATGCTTTCTGGCTCTTGTAGACGAGTCCGCCCATCATCGCGGCGAGTGCCGCAAGGCACAGTACCGCGAGTTTGAGGTAGGTGTTGGTGACTAGTGGATCGCCGTACTGCTCCAGGTAGCGGTCGGCGGCGCGAGTGATTGGCGACGGGGGAACGGGTTCAGCAGAAGTTGCCATATCGATCTCCTTATCCAATCGCCGCAATAGCGGTCGTAATCATGCCCATGCCACCGTCGTGTCCGCTGCTCGAACCGGAGAAGATGGATGCGGTTAGGGCTGGAATCTTCAGCAGGATGAAGATGTTCGTGATGATGAGTAGCAAGAGGAGTGGGAAGTTCTCGACCATCGTCACAGGGTCATTCGCGTTGACGAAGTTCGTGTAGTACGCCGTGATGACGTGTCCAAGTACGCTGAGGCAGGCAGCGGCAACCACTTTGTAGAAGGCAAAACTCAGGTATGCCCTCAGCCAGCCCCAGAACAGGAACTCAAGTTTGTCGAAGACCAAGAAGGGGATGAAGATCGGTCCAAGAAGACCGATGATCGTGCTCGCGACTGCGCCGTAGCCGATGATTGCGGCTGTCAAAGCCGCGAAGAGCGCAAGCAGAATCTGCGTGATCGCGTAGACAAGTACGAGGTAGGGCTGAGTGAAGCTAGCCACCATGCCCGGCCCGGCGTTCTGCTGGGCTTGCGAGAGCGTGTTCATGATGGAGTCGGTGCTGTCTGTGCCGATAAGTCCGACCAGGTTCTGAGCACCACCATTGATGAAACCCTTGAGCGAAGATCCCACTCCCGGAATTGCAGAGTCGTAATACTTCACCATCGTGTATGCGAACGTGATGAGCACGAAGAAGCTGACGAAGCGGGCCATGCTGAAGCCGTGGCCGTGATGCGCGGCGGCAAGGGCTTCCTGCACTCCGAACCAGGCGAGCATAATCGTGGCAAGCGCAATGCAGATGCGCAGACCCATTGCGGTAATGGAAGGGGCCGCCGTTGCAGCCAACTGGTCGCACCCTTGAGTGATGAAGTTCAGTAGTCCCATACGGCAACCCCCGCCTTTGTTGCGGTTAGTACCTCAGTGCGGATGACGCGCCGCCGTAGGCTGGCGCAACGGTGGAGTGGAAGTTGTTCTGATAGCCGACGGCGTTCTGGAACGTCGTCTTGAGCGCATCCTGCTGCTGTTTGGCAGCCATCATCTGCTGAAGTGTTTGCGCCTGGCTGATCTGGTTCGACTCCTGCTGCGTCCGTAGCTGCAGAAGAAGTGCCTGATTGATGCGCTGCAGAGTTGCCATTTCGGTCTGCTGCGCTGGGTCGGGAGAGTGGCTAGCAGCCTCCAGTGCGGAGATGTCAGCCTCCCTCTGTTGTGCATTCGCCCGGATAGTCCCGAGCGTCTGAAGGCTGGTTGCGTTGACGGTATCGTTCAGGTCGCTCGTGGCTCCTTGGGCGGCTATCTGTTGCTTCGAAGCAACAGACATGCTGCTGTATCCAGGAAGTTGTGAGCTGCGCGCGATGGACACTTGTTGGGTGGCAGATGCAGCGCCGCTGCCTGTGTTGGCTGCATTCATCCACGGCTGAGTATTGCCATAGGTGTTCGCAGACGGGGTGAGCGCTGTCCAGTACGTGTTCGGTGAGGAATACGTCCTGTAGAGCGACTGTGGAGCCGTCATCATCTGGCGGCTGAAGTTGTATGCGTTCACAGCGTTCTGGTAGGTCTGCACCGTTGTGGTGTAGATCTGCGTGCCCTGATAGAGCTGCTGGAGCGCGTGAGCGGACTGCGTTGGGTCGAAGACCACGCCGCCGAACTGCGCGTGCGCAGTCGAGGCAAGAGTCGCGGATAGAAGTGCTGCAAGCAAGACGAGACGTTTCATGGCCTGTCCTCCTCTACTGCTTTTTCGGTTGCTGTTGCGGTTGTGGTTTAGCCAGGGGCTTCTGAGTCGCCTTGTTGGGGTCGTAGCTCAGAGTCGAACCGGCCCCGGTGTAGGCGGGGGCAATATTTTTCTGGAAGTTGCGTTCGTACTCGCGTCGATCGGCCTCAAGCTGACGGCAGGCGGCGGTCTTATCGGCGCGCTGGAAGCATTGCGTGAGCACTTGGCAAGTCTTGGCGGAATCGCCCGGCTGGCACTTCTTGTCGATGCAGCCGCCGAGCGTGAGCGTAGCGAGTGAGAGGACGGCGTATTGAAGAGTTCGCATGACGACTCCTAGAAACTCTGAGGAATAGTGTGGTTGGTGTAGGCGGGCAGCAGAAGGTCTTGGGTGAAGTAAATCTTCACGCGAAAGCCCTCTCGCACGGTGATCATGGGCGGTATCTGGATGAATTTATCGAGGATGGTAGTTGCCGATTGCGACACACCGCTGGCCGCGCCGTTGGTGAAGGCCTGCGAACCGGATGTCGTGATCGTTCCGCCGCCGTTGGTGATCTGGCCAGCTCCGGCGACCACTCCTAGGCAGTATCGACATATAGACTTTGCGGCGGCCGTTGGATTTGATGTTCTGTCTACATGACCGTTAGTCGCTATGAGTTGAGTGATGTGCAGTGG
>JAYVZU010000011.1:0-2738 GCA_043783075.1 Rhodanobacteraceae bacterium | reverse complement strand
CCGATTGTCTGACCAACCACGAAGGCGATTGCCTCGGCTTCTGTCTCGCGCACCACCTTAGTCGTCGCGGTGCGCCGCTCTGCCTTGTGCAAAAATTCGTGTGCGAGTTCGTGAACGAGGGTAGAAAACTCCTCGGCTGGAGTCTGGCCGGGAAGGATAGCGATCTTGCCTCCGTAGCTCATCCCTAACGCCGGGGCGATGCTCTCCTTGAACTCAAGCGCGATGCCCTGAGCAATAATGAAATCGACCAGACGCTCTCGCCGTTCTCCAACATCGCCGCTTACCTTGCTCGAAAGCTCGGGAAGTTCCTTGCCGTCTGTCTGACTCACATCGAAGACGTATGCCGAACGGAATCCCACGAGTACTCCCTGATTCTGGGTGCGAATGTCCTTCTTCGCTTCCTCATCCTTCTTGCGCCTGACTCCAATAACCGGAGCAAGGATGCGGATTCCTTTCTGGCCCTTCATCACCTTCCGGCCAAGCTGGTTCCACGCATACAGGCCAGCAACGCGGGTTGCGTCCGGCTTCTGCCGTGCAATCTCAAGAATATTGCCGAAGCTGTAATTGTGAAACTTGCCCATAGCGGTGAGGTAGGCGGTGAGGCCTTCGCTGTGTCCCTGCTCAAGCTGCTCGATGAGTGCCTGAACATTGGCGGCGATGACTTCCTTGGCCGTGTTCTGCTTCTGCTGCGGCTCTTGGGGGTTGGAGGTGGACGGGGTGACGGTGGGCATGGTGGCGATGGTTGCGATGTTCATGGGTGGTTCCTCCTGTTGGGCTGTTGCCCTTGCTGTTGCCGTGAATGGGCAAGTGGCAGGTACATACATGCCGAACGCCTCCTGGCGAAGAGCGGGGGTAGCAAGACGCAATGGGGAGGGGTATCTCCCACCCGTAGGGCGAGAGAATCGAGTGATTTTCGGAGAAAATTATGCGGGACACCCCTTGCGCCGCGCGTGGGGTAGAGCCCTGAGTGTACTGAGGAGATGCTTTACATCTCAGACCGGAGACATGGTTTACACCATGCCGGAGATCGAGTGACTTTTCAGCTTTTGGCTTTCCGCACGATGATGCGTTTATGCCTTGGAAAGAGATACGCACCGTGGACCAGCGCCTGCAGTTTTTGTCGAGCTATCAGAAGGAAGAGATGTCCGTAACGGATCTGTGCCATGAGTACGGCATCTCTCGCCCGACGGCTTATAAATGGATCAAGCGTTACGACGAAGTTGGACCTGAGGGTCTGCTGGATATAAGCCGCAAGCCGCATGGATGCTCCCATGGAACGCCGGCTGAGATACAGAACGAAGTCCTAGCCTTGCGTAAGCGGTTCCCGTCATGGGGAGCACGGAAGCTCAAGGCAAGATTGGAGCGCATCAACCCGAACGTGCTCTGGCCTGCTGCGAGCACGATGGGGCAGATCCTGAGTCGTGCAGGCCTTACCAACCCGAAGCGTAAGAAGCGACGAACAACGCCCTACTCCCAGCCGTTCTCGATGGTCACTGCACCGAACCAACTCTGGTGCATGGACTTCAAGGGCTACTTCATGACGGGTGACGGCTGCCGCTGCGATCCTTTTACTATCACCGATGCTCACAGTCGATTCCTGATTCGCTGTCAGGTTGTAGGCCGCATGGATCTGGCCCAGGTTAGCGCCGTCTGCGACGCAGCGATGCGGGAGTATGGTGTGCCGGAACGCATCCGCACGGACAACGGAGCACCGTTCGCTGGCACCGGTCTGCTGGGTCTTTCGAAGCTATCGCTCGGCTGGACCAAGCTCGGCATCCTGCATGAGCGCATTCAGCCAGGCAAGCCGCAGCAGAACGGTCGGCACGAACGGATGCACCGCACGCTGAAGGAAGACACGACGAAGCCGCCAGCTCGGACCTTGACGGCACAACAAAAGAAGTTCGATAGCTTCCGCGCAACCTTCAACCACGAACGTCCGCACGAAGCACTCGGCAACGAGACGCCAGGGAGCATTTACATCCCCAGCACACGGATGATGCCGAGTCGTGTGGTGCCGTTCGTCTACCCAAAGACATTCGAGACTCGTCGCGTCAACAGCAGCGGAGACGTGAGCTGGCATAAGGGCCGGGTCTTCATCAGCGAGGTCTTCCGTAACGAAGAGATTGGATTCGAGTTGATGGAGGAAGATGTGTACCGCGTGGCCTTTTACAACACCGAACTGGGTGAGTTCAACAGCTCGGAGATGCGCTTCCGACCGGCACTGCGCGCATGAACGCCGCACCGGGAAAAACAAGCCATGGAAATGACGGGGTATGGAAAGCATGGAAAGCCATAAAGCCGGCTTCCCACGCTTCCCACACCCCTTGGAAATCCCTTCGGGATTCCCACATTCCCACGGCTTCTGCTGCTACTGATATCTCTCTTAAGACCGGCTACCCTAACCGCAAACCCTCAACCAGAGCCACTTTCACCGCAAGGGGCTTGGAAACCATGTACCCGGTCCAAAATGTAAACCATGTTCCGGTACACTCAGCCCCTAGTCCTTTGTTCCTGGCGGTGGGGCGTTGCGGGGAGGGTGGACCTCCCTGCTGAGGTGGGTGGCGTAGGACCGAAGGGCCGGAGACAGGGAGGAATCGTCCTCCCCATTCAAGTTTTGTCCGTAAGACCTAGACCAAGCAGCTAGGCAGTATCGACATATAGCTGGAGGTGTAACCAGGCGCAAGCGAGAGCGACGAGGGCTTTGAAGTTGGTTTTGAGCTTTTCGTATCGAGTGGCGA
>JAYVZU010000010.1:0-2739 GCA_043783075.1 Rhodanobacteraceae bacterium | reverse complement strand
ATCAAGGCTAAAGCCTTGGTGTATCTAGAAGCAAATGCAAGGTCTACTTTCTGGGCGGAGGCATAACAGGGACCGCTGGGACTGCAGGTGCCGTGGCTGCTGGCATCGCGGGCTCGGGCGGCATTGGATGGCCATCGCGGACGATGGTGACCTTGGTCAGGACGACTGGCGTTGTCGGTTTGTCGTTGGAGTTGCGGTCAACACGGGCGATCCGGGCGACGAGTACGACGCTGCGGTCATCGCACTGGCCGAAGATGCTGTACTTGCCATCGAGCTCAGGCTGCGGACCTTCGGTGACGAAGAACTGGGTGCCGTTGGTGTTGGGTCCGGCGTTCGCCATGGCGAGGCGACCTGCGACCTCGAAGGTCAGGTTGGGTGAGACTTCGTTTTCGAAGTAGTAGCCTGCATCGCCGGAGCCGTCGCCTTTGCGGTCTCCACCCTGGATCATGAAGCCGGGAATGACGCGGTGGAAGGTGGTGCCGTCGTAGAAGCGTTGGCCCTTTACCTTCTTGCCAGTGTTGGGGTCGACCCATTCCTTGGTGCCTTCGGAGAGCTCGATGAAGTTGGCTGCGGCAAGCGGAGCCTCCTTATTGAAGAGCTTGCAGGTGAGGCGACCAGCGGTGGTATCGAGCACGACGGTTGGGCCGGTTGGAACTGCGGCAACCTGGGGCTGGATGGTTGCGCCGGGGGAATCCGGGAGCTGTGCCGGGGTTTGGGCCGCGAGGGTCGCGGTGGAGACTAGCAGAGCGGCGAAAGTCAGAGATTTACGAATGCCAGAGTTCGAAATATTACGTTTGCTCATCACAAGGTTAAGGCTACCCCATTGGGCCATAGACGGCAAAGGTTAGACGCTCGTGGCCTGGATTTCGGCGAAGACTCGCATGAGGTTGCCGCCAAGAATCTTGTGCAGATCTTCGGCGGAATATCCCTTGGTGGCGAGAGCCTCGGTGATGCGGGGAAGGTCGGCAGCGGAGTCGATGCCTTCGGGCAGCTCCTGGATGCCGTCAAAGTCAGTGCCGATGCCTACATGGTCGATGCCTGCGACCTGAATCATGTGGTCAAAGTGCGCGATGAGGGCGGTGAAGGGTGGGCGCGGGATGCGCGCGGTGAAGGCGTGGTCGATCTCGTGCGAGATGTGGAAGGGAACGGGCTGTCCGGCATCGCGGTAGGGCTTGGTGGCGGCTTCAAAGGCCGCCTCGCGTTCTGGGCGGAGGGCTTTCCAGGCCTGTCGCCAGATTTCGTCGATGAAGGCTGGATAAAAGTTGACTAGCGCGACCCCGCTTTTTGCGGCTAGGGCTTTTAGCTGGTCGTCCGTCAGGTTGCGATGTGAGGGAGTGATCGCGCGCGCACTGGAGTGGGAGGCGATGACGGGCGCTGCGGTGGTCTCGAGGACATCCCAGAAGGTCTTGTCGGAGACGTGGGAGACGTCGACCATCATGCCGAGGCGGTTCATCTCGCGGATGACTTGGCGGCCGAAGTCGGTCAGGCCATTGTGCTGGGGGGTGTCGCCGGAGGAGTCGGCCCACTCGTTATTGTTGGCCCAGGTGAGGGTCATGTAGCGGATGCCGAGGCGATGGAAGTTCCGCAGGATGCCGAGGGAATTTTCAATGGAATGGCCGCCTTCGAGGCCGAGTAGGACTGCGAACTTTCCGTTTGCTCGGGCGTCGAGGATGTCGGCAGGGGAAAGGCAGAGTTGGAGCTGGTCTGGGTGGCGGCGTACTTGTTCGAGCGCGGCGTCGGTGAGCTCGAAGGCTCGAGTTGCGAAGCGGCCGGCGTGTTGCGTTGGCTCGACCCAGATGGCGAAGAACTCAGCGGCAAGATTTCCTCGGCGGGCTGTTTCCAAATTGATGTGGCCGCCTGCAAGAGGCGAGGTGAAGTCCCAGCCTTCGTCGAGGAAGCGCTGGGGGGTGTCGGCGTGGGTATCGATGACGAGGGCGGAGGCGTGGATAGCTTGGGGATCAGTCATTGCGCTGTTGCGATGGTAGCAAGGGCAACGCGGCGGCGCTCGCGGGAATCGCATGGGGCGAGGTGACTTATGGCACAGGGACTTGATTTCACGAAGATTCCAGGACGTCCGTCGCACGAGGCAGTTGAGGAGACCGGCGAAGAGTCAGGCGCGAGCGAGCTGGATAAGATCGCGATGGACAGCGCCAAGCGGGCTCAGAACCGGATTCATGCAGATGAGACGACGGTTCCGGGTAACAGCGAGTTCACGCACTAGGTCGCTACAGCAAATAGAGTGGATATGCCCACGCCCCTTGCGATGATTGCAGAGGTGGGGGTGTTTTAGTTTTGCGTTGATGTAAGGTTTCCATCCGGCAGTTTTACGTCAGGCAGGTCGAGTTGGTATTGGAAGCGGCGAACGAGTTTGAACGATGTGACCGTGATTGGTGCGCCGGGGCAGAGAGCCAGTTTGGCGGAGTTGTCACCCGGGACTGAGGTTGGCTGGTAACTCGGCAGGTTGAAGCTCATGGTCCGGATCGGCGAGAGATCCAGAGCGGCAAGTTCGGTGTGCAAGGGACCTTCGATCCAGTTGGAATCGGGATGCGCACCGGGTTGGCTTGGGTCATTGGTGCAGGGAAAGGGCGAGCGAACGACTGTGATGCGAGTGAGCGCCGGAGAGTGAAACGGAACGCGGCACGAGAAGTCAGTTCGAAAGTGATTTAGCCCGCCGTCGTAGGTGCAGCTTCCGATGTGCGCAAGTGAGAGTTCACGGGTGGGATCGAATTTTTCGGTCGT
>JAYVZU010000009.1:0-8245 GCA_043783075.1 Rhodanobacteraceae bacterium | reverse complement strand
TGATGTCGAACGTCTTGCCATTGGCCTTGTACTTGCCGGTCAGCGGCTCGCGATCAACCACTTTGTACGCCGCAAGGTCAGCCGGGGTAATCAGCCCGCCGTGGCTGGTGATCGATTGCGATAGCTGCGCGGCGATCTTGCCCTTGTAGAAATCATCCGGGTCGGCAGAGATGCGCGTCAACGTAGCGGCGAGGTCGGGCTGTTTGAACGTCTCGCCTTCCTTGTAGAAGTCGCCGCCGCGCTGGAAGACTCGGACAGACTCAGGAAAACCAGCAAGGTTGCGGTTGTGCAGGATAGCGGCTTCGCCCGCCGAAAGGACCACGCCGTCGGTCGCCAGGCGGATTGCAGGCGCCATATCCTGCGCCAGCGTCAGCTTGCCGAAGTGCTGCTGTGCGTACACCAGTCCGGCGACCGATCCGGGCACACCTATCGCCTTGTAGCCAAGGGTCGAAAGGCGGGGAATGACGTTGCCGTCCTTGTCGAGATACATATCGGCGGTAGCGGCACCGGGGGCTCGCTCACGGAAGTCGAGGAAGTGGGTCTTGCCGGATGATTCTCCATGCTGCGCGTGTTTGCCCAGGCGGATGAGCATAAAGCCGCCACCGCCGATGTTGCCGGCCCGAGGAAACACGACGGCCAGCGCAAAGCCCACGGCGACGGCTGCGTCTACGGCGTTGCCACCCTGCTTCAGGATTTCGAGCCCGGCGTCAGACGCGTCATGATGCACGGAGACCACCATGGCGTGGCCCTTGGGGGCCGGCGGAGCGGCGAGTGCAGCGGTGGGAGCTAGCAATGCAGAGGCAACCAGCGCGGCGACTGGCTTGGCGGACAAAATCATGGAGTAGACCTCAGGTGGATACTTTTAGGATACCCGAAGTTTGCTCAGGGCTTTTTGGCTTTGGGTTTGGCGGCGCTGGTGGTGATGTGCTTGAAGACGAACTCTTCGAGCAGGTTGTTGACGCTCTCGCCGACCGCGTTCAGAAGCCCGACCTCAACGATATTTGTCGCGCTGCTCTGGTCGCTCGCTGGGTAGTAGGTGTTGGAGATTGTTCCAGTTGCGACGTCGGCCAGCACACTGGAGTAGTTGGGCTGCCACTTGCCGTTGTCGCCGCGGCAAACGAATGCCGCGCCGATGGCGTAGAAGAACCGCGAAGGCTTAGAGCCGGTTCCCTTGTAGAAGTAGCGTGGATCCTGATGAAGCAGAGCCGGAAATACTGCGCCGCCGAGCAGAGAGCCAACGGCGCCATCTGCCAACGACGCTCCGTAACGCTTACCGAAGCCTTGCGCGCCCTGGCCGTAGCCCGAGAAGGCGTTGGTGGATTGTTCGACGCCTGCCATGATGCCCGCGATGACGAAGTTGGCCGGGTCGATGATGGAGCGGAACGACATGCGGAACTTCTGTGCGGCGGACAAAGGCGGCGCATGCCAGTTATAGCTGACGTAGAAGTTTGGAATCAGGCCGCCGAGTCGTTGTGTTTCCTCGGCCTTCATGTCCATCTCGGCGGCGTCGTGGCGGGTGAGCGAGACCTCGACGTCGGTGTCGGCGGTAGCGACAGGGAGCATGATGTCGGGGGTTTCCAGGTCCTCTTCCGATTGCAGCGCGATGACCTGGGAGACGGTTGCGAATCCGTCGGAGATGATCGTGAGCTTCAGGTTTCCGGCGGGTACACGCAGGAAGCTGAAGTAGCCTTCACGGTCGGCGAAGATCGTTCGCGGTGAGGGCAGTGCGTCGCCGGAGAGGGTGATACTGGCACCTGCGATGGCATCTCCGTCGGCATCGGTGACGGTACCGCTGATCGTTCCGGGGCGTTGCGGGGCCGCTTGGCCGTATGCGCTGGGTGCATCGGGCAGCGCGGAATCCTGCGCCTTGGCGACAAGAGGCGTGGCGCTTAGGAGCGTCAACAAGGCGGCGTTTCCGAGATGTCTCAGGCTGGGGAGGTTACGCAGAACTAGCCTTTCGGCTCCGCTTTCGAGCTCCATTCAACATTACGACACGGATAGGAATAAGTATTGCTTTGACGGTTAGACGAGTCCGAACCAAGCGAGTTGCAGCTAGCCGACTTTCAGGTCAGATACGGGTTTCGACGCCTCGTACTGCCTGACAGCCGACATAGACGGCACCGATAATCTGTGGGATGTCTTCGATAGCGAGGTTCTCTGGCAGGGAAAGGCGCACTGCGGTTTGGGCGACTTCAGGTATAAGGCCCATCGCCATAAGCACATGCGAGGGTTCATCTCGACCGGCGGCGCAGGCTGAGCCGCTGGAGCACAGGATGCCGCGCTCCTCCAACTGCAGCAGGATTGCCTCGCCGCTGGTGCCAGGGAAGCAGAAGGAGGCATTGCCGGGGAGGCGGTCAGTTGGGTGTCCGGTGAGAATTGCAGTCGGGACGGCGGCCAGAATGCCGCGGATGAGCTCATCGCGCAGCCGGGTGAGGAGGGATGAACGGTCCACGTGGTCTGCGGTGGCGAGTTCAAGAGCTGTTGCGAGGCCGACTGCGCCGGCAACGTTCTCGGTGCCAGACCGTCGGCCACGTTCCTGACCCCCGCCGTGGAGTACTGGCTCAATCTGGAGGCGGCTGCGGAGGTAGAGCGCGCCCATCCCTTTCGGGGTTCCAACCTTATGGCCGGAGAGGCTTAGCGCGTCGACCCCGAGGGTAGCGATGTTGAGGTCCAGCGATCCGGCGGCCTGGACGGCATCGGTATGAAATGGGATGTTGCCGGATTTGGCTAACGCCGCCAGTTCGGCTATGGGCTGGATGGTCCCGACTTCGTTGTTCGCCAGCATGACGGTGGCTAGACTCGTGTCGTCTCGCAGAGCTGCTGCAAAATCAGCGGGCAAGACAGTGCCGAAGTGGTCGACGGGGACATGCGTGATCTCGAAGCCGTGGTGACGTCGGAGATAATCGCAGGAGGCGAGCACGGCCTCATGCTCAATCGGCGTCGTGACAATGTGACGGCCGCGTGGATTTGCCAGCGCAATGCCTTTTACGGCGAGATTGTCGGCTTCAGTGCCGCCGGAGGTAAAGATGATTTCGCTGGCGCGGCAGTTCAGGATTGCAGCGATGGTGGCGCGCGCCAGCTTCAGGGCTTCAGCGGAGCGGTGGCCTAGCGCGTAGCTGCTGGAGGGGTTGCCGAACTCCGCAGTGAGGTAAGGCCACATGGCGTCGAGCACCTCGCGGCGGACGGGGGTTGTGGCAGCAGAATCGAGGTAAATCATTGCGGGAGGAAGTCGAGTCCAAGGTCTAACGCCCCGACGCTGTGGGTGAGCGCGCCAACGGAGATGATGTCGACTCCGGTAGCGGCGATCTCGCGGATACGTTCGAGGGTGATGCCGCCGCTGGCCTCGACTAGGGCGCGTCCTGCAATTTTGGCCACTCCGGCTCGTAGCTGGTCGGTGGTGAAGTTGTCGAGCATGATGGTGTCGACGCCGGCGGCAATGACCTCGTCGATCTGGTCAAGGGAGTCGACTTCCACCTCGAAGTGCGTGGTGTGCGGCAGGGTCGCGCGAGCTTGTTTCATCGCGTTAGCCAGCGAAGCGCCCAGTACTGCCAGGTGATTGTCCTTGGCCATCACGGCGTCGGAGAGTGAGAAGCGGTGGTTGACGCCGCCTCCGCAGCGTACGGCGTAACGCTCGATAACGCGCAGTCCAGGGGTGGTCTTGCGAGTGTCGACGATCCGCGCTTTGGTGCCGCTGGTTTCAGCCACGTATCTCGCAGTAAGCGTGGCGATACCGCACAGGCGCTGCGTGAAGTTGAGGGCGACCCGCTCGGCTTGCAGGACTGCGCGGGCGGAGCCTGCGATGGTGGCGAGTACGTCACCCTTGGCAAATCGTTCGCCGTCGTGGATTTGAAACTGGGTCGCGATGCCGGGATCGGTCAGCGACATGGCTGCGATGAAGACGTCTTCCCCACAGAATACGCCGGGCTCGCGAGCTGCCAGAACCGCAGCAACGCGTGCCGCTGAGGGTATCAAAGCCTGCGAGGTGATGTCGCCCCAGGGTGCGTCTTCATCGAGCGCCATGCGCACCAGACGTTCGATCTCGGCTGAACTGGGCTTCATCATCGCAGCGCGTCCGGACGCACGCTCAACATGCGTTCGAGCGCCACTCGCGCAGGGATCGCGACCGACTCCGGCACAGTGATGCGGTTCAGAACTTCGCCGCATTCGAGCGATTCCAACACCCAGGCAAGGTATCCGGGATGGATGCGGTACATCGTTGAGCAGGGGCAGATCACCGGATCGAGGCAGAAGATGGTGTGCTGCGGGTATTGTTTGGCGAGGCGCTGCACGAGGTTGATCTCGGTGCCAATGGCGAACGTCGCGCCGGGTGCGGCGGAGGCGATCGCCTTGACGATGAAGTCAGTGGAGCCGGCCGCATCCGCCGCGTCCACCACGGCCATCGGAGATTCGGGGTGGACGATAACCTGTACTCTCGGATGTTCGCGGCGGGCGTGTTCGATCTGTTCGACTGAGAAGCGTTTGTGGACCGAGCAAAACCCGTGCCAGAGTAGGATTATGGAGTCCTGAATTGCGGATGCGTTCAGGGGTTTCGCCGGGTCCCACAGCGGCATCTGGTCGACTGGGATTCCCATGGCTTTACCGGTGTTGCGCCCGAGGTGCTGGTCGGGGAAGAACAAGACGCGCTGTCCGCGTTCAAACGCCCAGCGCAGCACCGCCGCAGCGTTCGACGAGGTGCAGACGATGCCGCCGTGCTCACCACAGAAGCCTTTGAGAGCAGCGGAGGAGTTCATGTAAGTCACCGGGATGACGGGATGTCTCCCCGTAGCACCCACGCCTTCGCCAAGGACTTCATGGAGTTGCTCCCAGCAGTCGGTGACGGAGTCGAGATCGGCCATGTCGGCCATGGAGCAGCCAGCGGCGAGATTCGGCAGGATAACGGATTGATCCGCGCGCGAGAGCATATCGGCAGTCTCGGCCATGAAGTGGACACCGCAGAAGACGATGGCCTCAGCATTCGGCCGCGTCTTCGCGGCTTGCGCGAGCTGGAACGAGTCACCCACGGAGTCGGCGTACTGGATCACTTCGTCGCGCTGGTAGAAGTGGCCGAGGATGACGACGCGCTCGCCCAGCGCATGTTTCGCGGCGCGAATGCGCAGGTCGAGTTCGGCGGCGGAAGCCCTCTGGTACTCAACGGGGAGGATGCCTTGGTGGGGCGATCCGGCGGGAAGATGGTCGGTCATAGAGGCGCCGGGGCCGTATGCGGGTTGCTCCGCGTCCCATACCCATGGGCCTTCGGACAGTTTGCTGGAGCAGGTGGTCTGTGTTGCCTGACCTATTTGAATCAGCTGAATCGTCTCGTCTACTGAGAGCACGCTCGGTTCCTTCGTGGCGCGGTGTCGCGGAACGTCAACCTGGCCGCCCGGAGTATCGGGTCGGCTGGATGCGCGAAAACTGCGTCACTTCTAGGGTATCGCCGATATGGTCCGGGGCGCTAGTCGCGAGGAGTGAAGCGTATGAGAAATGCCGACCAGTTTGGTTTGAGGATTTGACTAAACTCAAGTGAAAGCGTCACAAAAAGCTGGACTGCCACAAACGTTGGCTGCGCCGAGAGGCAGGACTGGGATCGCCCAATGAATGACCTTCCTACGCAGTTTGAGCTGACCGGGCTTGAAGTTCTCGATGCCGGAGCCGATTCGGCTTTTGCAGCCCATCCTGTTCACAGTCGTGGAGTAGCTGAACAGATGGAAGCCATGCAGCGGCTTGTGCGGGCACTCGTCGAAAGCCCGGATACGATACTGCAGGAGCTGGTGAACGCGGCTGTCGAGTTGTGCGGGGCGGATAGCGCAGGGATCAGCATGGAAAAGCCAGGCGGGTCCGAGAGCGATTTCTACCACTGGATCGCGACAGCTGGAGTGTATTCCGACTTTTGCGACGCTGCCGCGCAATCCCAGCGCCTGCGGGATATGTCTGGAGCGTGGTGGTCCACAGCGCTTTCGGGTGGGTCAGGCATTTTTCAATATTCTTAGGGTTAAGGCTCCGCTGGTTACCGATGGCATTCTTCTTCCGTGGCAGGTTGAGGATTCGCGCGGGACAATCTTTGTAATGGCCCACGGTCGTACCGACGCGTTCGACGCGGAAGACTGCCGCATGAAGCAGGTCCTGGCCGACTTCGCCGCGCTGTGCGTGAGACAGCAGCGCCAACAGGAGAAGCTTCTCCAGCAAGCGGGAGCCGCGGCCGCCGCAGCAATGGCCAACGGTTTGGCGCACAAGATCAACAACCCGTTGCAGAGCCTGACGACCATTCTGTATATGGCGTCGGAAGGGTAGTGCGGCGAGGGTGCGCGGGTGGTAGGGCAGTAGGCACTGGCAGGTGTAGAACGGCTTTCGATGCTGGTGAAGCCGCTATTGTCGCTGCCATACGCCAACGCCGACTACTATGCGGAAGTTGCAGGGCGCTGCGGCCGCAGCTGACTGATACAGGCGCCCCAATTGATGAAGAATAGACATCAGCCTTATGGTGGATCCCACTTGGCGAATGCCACGAAAGTTGATTGGACGAAATCGGGCCTGCCCGGTCGGGGTAAGATGTTGGCTAGTCGAACTCCGAAGGGTGGGTCCATGCGGTTAGGGTTTCTGGCGGTAGTTTCTTTGGTAGTAGTGGCTTCGGCTCAGACCACGATTCACGGCAAGTCAGGGATAGAGCTTTCAGCGCCGCCAGTGGTTGCTAAGCACCCAGTGATGGACACCTATAACGTTGCAGGCTCGGCGGATATCTCGATTACGGACAACTATCGCTGGCTGGAGGATGCGAAGGCATCGGAGACTCGAGCCTTTATTGACGCGCAAAATGCTTATACGCAGAAGTATCTCGACCATGTGAAGACATTGCCCGAGACACGCGAGCAGATGTCCAGACTATTGAAGACTGATTTTATTTCAACTCCTACGAAGCGTGGGGATCGCTACTTCTTTTCGAAGCGGGCGGCGAATGAAAATCAGGCGTCCATCTACATGCGGACTGGGCTGCATGGCGCGGATCAAATTCTGATCGATTCCAGTACGTTGAGTTCAGACCCAAACGTCTCGGTATCTATGCTTGGAGTTACGGAAGACGGCAACACGATGATCTATGGAATTCGCGTTGGTGGCGCGGATGAAGTAGAAGTTCACTTCTTCGATGTGGAATCGAAGACTTCCAAGGTCGATGTGTTGCCAAATGCGCGCTACTCAGGCGTATCGGCGTCGCCAGATGGCAAGGGTGTTTACTATAGCAAGCTATTTCCTCATGAAGCTACGCGGGTCTTCTATCATCCGTGGGGACGAGCTAACTCGGGTGACGCACTTATCTTTGGCAATGAGTATCGCGGCGAGAAGCTGGGCGAAATTGATTCAGTAAGTGCGCGGATTACAACTAACGGGCATTACCTTGTCGTGAATGTGAGTGAGGGAACACCAGCGAAACATGTGTGGATTCTGCTAAAGGATCTGCGGCAGCGCGACTCACTGTTTGTGCCGCTGGTGTATGGAATTGAGAGCCGCTTCCGCGCGCTCAATATTGACGATGACTTTTATGTGGATACCGACTACAAAGCACCGAACCATCGGGTGCTGAAAGCTGTGCTGGGTAAATCGCCGGATGAGTGGCCAACGATTATTCCGGAAGGTAAAGATGTCCTTGAGGGCGTGTCGCTGGTTGACCGCAAGATGTATGTGTTGCGGCTGCATGATGTGCAGTCGGAGTTGACAGCTTATGGGTTGGACGGCAAGTTGATGGGCAAGATCAAGTATCCAGGGATTGGTGCTGGAACAGGACTTAGCGGACGCGCAGAAGAGAAGGATGGGTTTTATACCTTCGAGTCGATTATTACGCCGCCCACAATCTTTCACTACGACACTGCTACAGGTCAAAGTGAAGTATTTTCTATCGCAAAGGTTCCATTTGATTCTGCCAGCTATGAGTTGAAGGAAGTGTTCTATAAATCGAAGGATGGCACCCGGGTTCCCATGTTTATTGCTGGGAAGAAGGGCCTGAAGCGCGATGGTACGGAACGGCTGTTGATGACAGGTTATGGCGGGTTTGCGTTGTCGGAGCTGCCCGTGTGGAATCCGGAGTATGCGTGGTGGTTATCGCAGGGCGGATACTTTGCGCTGCCCGATCTTCGGGGTGGTAATGAGTATGGCGAGGCGTGGCACAAGGCTGCGATGTTCGAGAAAAAGCAGAATGTATTCGACGACTGGTATGCGGCTGCTGAATATTTGATTGCTAACAAATACACTTCGCCGT
>JAYVZU010000008.1:0-8251 GCA_043783075.1 Rhodanobacteraceae bacterium | reverse complement strand
ATGCTACAGACCAACGGGCTCCCAAGGGCTATGCTGATCGTGAGGACAAGTATCCAATGAAAATCTTGCTGATGACTTTGCAGGTAGTGGTGGCGTTCGGTCTCCTGAATGTTTGGCTATTTCGGTTTGGACGCAGCAGCGCCTACCGTGGTGGAGACGCCAAGTCCATGCGGGAGGAGTTTGCTGTCTACGGTCTGCCGGGGTGGTTCATGATGGTGATTGGCACGCTCAAGGTTGGTGCGGCCATCTGCCTGATCGCAGGTTTGTGGATTCCCGTGATGGTGATGCCCGCTGCTTTGCTGATTTGCGTTTTGATGGTGGGGGCATTGGCGATGCATCTGAAAGTTCGGGATAACGGCCAGAAGTATCTCCCGGCGCTTGCGGTACTCATCCTCAGCGCAGGTATCTTCTGGGGTGCTTACGGTTCGGTGTCGCTTTAAGTAGGATCGCTTCGATCGGACACGTCATCCGCCTAATTGGATCGTGGCTAAGTTGTTGATAATTTGGCGTCCCCGACGGGATTCGAACCCGTGTCATCGCCGTGAAAGGGCGGTGTCCTAGGCCTCTGGACGACGGGGACGCGAAAGAGAAGATGAAAGCCCCACGCTTCCACTTATGCTCCTTTCCAAGGTTACGTTGGTTGGAGGCCTCTGTCAAAGTTTTTTGCCCCATGACATGGTTTTGTGTCGCTCATCGTGGGCGGTTGAATTTGCGATGCATGGCGGCGTCAGAGGCGAAATCTAGTGATAATCGGAGTTGCTGGTACCAACTTTTCCCAAAATAGCTGCTAACGGGGAGGTTGTTGTCCGCAAGAGACGAAGCCAGTGGTCGGACAAAAGTTCGCCAGTTAAATCGCAGGATCATTCGCATCTTGTGGATGCGTGGTGAATCTAACAAGCTAAACCCAAAGTAGACTTCAAGTATTCAAAGGAAGCGGCTCGAAACCGGAGGAAGCAGACTGTGGCAGGAGTTGCGCGCAACACATTGCATTGGAGAAGTATCCCGGTAGAAGCTGCGAGTTTTGTCCTGCTCGGAATCCTGGCGTTGGGGATTGCTGGTTGTAAGGCTCCGGCGGCAGCTGTTGCGCCCGCGCCCCAGGCGACGCCTGTGATGGTAGCTCCCGTATCGTTCTCCGCCGTTGCGACGAGTGATACCTACGTTGCAACGATCAAGAGCCGGCGGTCCGCAACCATCTCTCCGCAGGTGGAAGGGAATATTACGAAGATTCTGGTGGTGAGCGGTCAGGCGGTGAAGGCCGGGCAGGAGTTGATGGAGATCGACCCGCTGAAGCAGGTGGCTACGGTGGAGCAGCAGGCGGGGGCGCAGGCACAGGCGAACGCCAGTTACCAGTTTAACAAGGGCGAGGTAGATCGGCAGAAGCGCTTGTTTGAAGCTGGGATCACCTCTCGACAATCGTATGACACTGCTTTGCAGAATTTTGAGAGTTCCAAAGCGGCCTACGACGCGAGCGCCGCAGGCACAGTCACGCAGAAGCGGCAGCTTGCTTACTATCAAATTCGTGCGCCATTTGCTGGGGTTGTCGGTGATATTCCAGTGCATGTGGGGGATCACGTCAGCTCGGCTGGCTCCCCGGCTATGACGCTGACGACAGTCGATGATCCCATCGGGTTGGAAGCCTATATCTACGTTCCGACGGAGCGGATGCCGGAGTTGAAGATGGGACTTCCGGTTGAGATTCTGAATACGACTGGCGAACTGCTGGCGAAGTCGACCATCTCGTTTCTCTCGCCGCAGGTGGATAGCGGTCTGCAGGGGATCCTGGTGAAGGCGCAGGTTCCGGCGGGCAGCAAGGTGCGCAATCTGGAGCTGGTGAACGCCCGGATTATCTGGAATACGACACCGAAGCCGACGGTTCCGGTGCTGGCAGTGACGCAGATCGGTGGGCAGTCATTTGTCTATGTTGCAAAGGCTGCGGGACAGGGGTTTGTTGCGCACCAGATTCCAGTGACGGTCGGCGATACGGTGGGGAATCTTTACCCTGTGTTGAGCGGCTTGCAGCAGGGCGATCAGGTGATTGTGTCGGGGCTGCAGTTGCTGGGCGAAGGCGCTCCGGTTTCGCCGATGCACGGGCCTCCGGGTAAGTCTTAAACGTGGTTGAATTTGGCAGGTTTGAGAGGCGAAGATGACGATGATTTCGAGGCGTGGATTTCTGGGGAGTTCGGCAATAGTTGCGGGTGCTGCGATATTTGCGCCGCGGTCAGTTTTTGCACAGGAAGGACAGCAGCCTGAACTGATGCTGTTTGCTCGAAAGATCGCATCTACGGCAAAGATTACGACGCAAAAGCTGCGTGGCGGGATGTACGCCTTGCTGGGCACCGCTGGAAACATTGCAGTGCTGCCAGGGCCGCAGGGAAAGCTGCTGGTTGACTCTGGAATGGCGACCGCGCAGCCGCAGATTGTGGAAGCGTTAACCGCGATCAGCGCCGACAAGCTGTCGCATCTGATTAACACGCACTGGCACTACGACCATACCGACGGCAACTCATGGATGCACGAAGCCGGCGCGATCATTATTGCGCAGGAAAAGTGCAAGGCACGGCTAAGTTCAACCCAGACGATCAAGGCATTTAACGCAACGTTTCCGCCGGTGAGCAAGGGAGCGCTTCCAACGAAGACCTTCGGCGAAAAATATCAAATCAAGCTGAATGGCATGACGATTTCGATGGCGCACTATGAGTCCGCGCATACGGATACAGACATCTCGATCCACTTCGTTGAGGCCGATGTTTTGCACGTTGGCGATACGTGGCTCAACGGTTTTTATCCGTTTATCGACTACTCCTCGGGTGGAAATATCAACGGGATGATCAAGGCGGCGGATCGTACCCTTGCGATGGCTGGCGCCGACACGATCATCATTCCAGGGCACGGCCCGGTCGGCAACAAAAAACAACTTCAGGAGTTCCGCGATGTGCTTGCGTTTGCGCGCGATACCGTGGCGGTATTGAAGCAGCAAGGTAAGACGCTCGACGAAGTGGTAGCTGCCAAGCCAACGGAAAAGTATGACGCAACATGGGGCGCTGGATTTATGAAAACAGACATGTTTCTGGGATTCGTGTATCAAGGCGTTTAGCGCGGCGTTACGCTTTACGTTCACAACTAGTTACAAATTGCGGCATAGGATTGCGCCGGCGACAGCGAGGGTTACAAGTTGGTAGATTTCTTTATTCGGCGTCCGGTATTTGCGACGGTTTGCGCGCTGCTTATTATTCTTGCGGGCGCGATCTCGATTCCGACGCTGCCGATTTCGCTGTATCCGCAGCTGGCTCCGCCGCAGGTGGTGGTGCGGTCGAACTACGTTGGCGCGAACTCCGCGATTGTGGAGTCGGCGGTGACGATTCCGCTGGAGCAGTCGATCAACGGTGTTGAGGGCATGCGGTATATCTCGTCGGTTTCGGCAAACGATGGGACCTCAGCGATTACGGTTACGTTCAATACTGGTTACGATTTGAATATCGCGGCAGTGGACGTGCAGAATCGCGTGGCTTCGGCGTCTGGACGTCTGCCTGCCGCTGTGAACAATACGGGTATTTCGATTACGAAGGCGAACGCAAACTTCGTTCTGTTTGCCGGGTTTACCTCGCCGGATCATTCGCTCTCGACCCAGTTCATCTCCAATTACGTTGACGTGTATGTACGCGATGCCATCAAGCGTGTCCCCGGCGTGGGCGATGCGCAGGTCTTTGGGGAGCGCAAGTATGCGATGCGTCTTTGGTTGGACCCGGCCAAGCTTGCGGCTCGGAATCTGACTGCGCTGGATGTGACGAACGCATTGCAGGAACAGAATATTGAGATCGCGGCGGGGCAGTTGGGATCGCCGCCGAACTCTGGCACGCAGGACTTCCAGATGGCGGTTCGTGTGGTGGGCCGTCTTTCGAGTCCGAAGGAGTTCGAGAATATTATTCTCAAGAATCAGGCTGGTGCGGCCAATGGTGTTGGTGCTGGTCTGGTGTTGCTGAAGGATGTCGGTCGGGCGGAACTGGGTGCGGAAAACTATGCGACTTCACTGAAGTTTTCAGGCGGTGATGCGGTCGGACTTGGTATTCAACAGCTGGCGACAGCGAACGCGCTGGATGTATCGAAGCAGTGCAAGGCTGTGCTGGAGGAGCTGCAGAAATCGTTTCCACCGGGCATGACGTATGTTGTCGCGGTTGATACAACGCGGGTCGTTTCGGATTCAATTCGCGAGGTGCTAATCACGCTGGTGGAAGCCGTCGTGATTGTCATCATCGTCATCTTCTTGTTCCTGCAGGATTGGCGCGCGACGATCATTCCGGCTGTGACGATTCCTGTATCGCTGATCGGTACATTTCTGTTCGTGAAGATATTCGGGTTCTCGATCAACTCGCTTACGTTGTTTGGGATTACGCTGGCGACGGGGCTTGTGGTCGACGATGCGATCGTCGTGATTGAGAATGTGCAGCGGCACATCTCTGAGGGCGACCGCGACCCACATCATGCAACCAGCGTTGCGATGGGCGAGGTGACGAGCGCGGTAATTGCGACGTCGCTGGTGCTGATTTCAGTGTTTGTGCCAGTGAGCTTTTTCCCAGGAACCACGGGTATTTTGTACAAGCAGTTTTCGCTGACGATTGCGTTTGCGATTGCGATTTCGGCCTTCAATGCGCTGACTCTTTCGCCTGCAATGGCTGCGATTCTGTTGCGGCCGGAGCAGCACCACGGCGGATTGTTGAAGCTGATCGACAACGCGATCAAGGCGCTGAGCCGCTGGTATGCGAGCGTGGTCACGTTCCTGGTGATGCGATTTAAGACGGCTGTATTCATATTGTTTATGGCCGGGCTTGGCGCGACGTATTACATCTACAACGCTGTTCCGACGGCGTTTGTGCCGGCTGAGGATCAGGGATATTTCCTTTGTATTGTGCAGACTCCGCCGGGTGCATCGCTTAGCTATACGGCAAATATTGCGGACAAGGCTTCAGCCATCATTCGCGAAAATAAGGATGTGCTGGGCACATTTGCAGTCATGGGCTTTTCACTTTCAGGCGGGGCAAGTCCAAATGCGGGCATTATCTTTGCGCCACTGAACCCCATCGATAGCCGCGTGAAATTGGGCAAGGGCCACTCCGCAAAGGAGATTGTGGCGGACGTTGCGCCGAAGCTTTTCGCAATTCCTGGCGGCATCATCGCAGCGTTGGAGCCGCCAGCGATTCAGGGTATCGGCGCGGTCGGCGGCTTCCAATTTGAGCTTATCGATGAGGGCAAGAATAGTTTTGGCGATATTAGTGGCGTGATCCAGAAGATGATTGGGCAGACGCGCGTGCCGGGTGCACCGCTGACGCGTCTATACTCTCCATTTACTGCGAACGATCCGCAGATTGCAGTGACGATCGATCGTGAGAAGGCTAAGGCGATCGGCGTGCCGCTCTCGCAGATTACAGCTGCGATGGCAACGTTCATGGGGTCGAGTTACATCAATGACTTCAATTTCAACAAGCGCTCGTACCGCGTTTATGTGCAGGCCGATCAGCAGTTCCGGAAGACGGCTACTGATCTTCGCCAGTATTATGTGCGATCGAATAGTGGGTCGATGGTGCCGCTGGATAATCTGATCGCAGTCAATGAGACGTCCGGACCTCAGATTATTTATCACTACAACTTATTCCGGTCAGCGGAGATTGATGGGTCGCCGGCGGAAGGTCTTTCATCGGGGCAGGGTTTGTCTGCGATGCAGCAGTTATTTGAGAAGAACAAGATGCCGGGGATGAAGTTTCTTTGGACCGGGCTGGCGCTGGAGGAGGTGGAGTCGGCGGGTAAGGCGATCATCATCTTTGGGCTTGGATTGCTGGTGGTTTACCTGACGCTGTCGGCGCAGTATGAGTCGTTTGCGCTGCCGTTCATCATTCTGTTGGCGGTGCCGATGGCGATTCTTGGCGCGTTGGGAATGATTGCGATGCGTGGCCTGGTGGATGACGTCTATGTGCAGATCGGGCTGGTGATGCTGATTGGATTGTCGGCGAAGAACTCGATTTTGATTGTGGAGTTTGCGGAGCAGTTGCGCGGGCATGGACGGACGATTGCCGAGGCTGCGATTGAGGCTGCGGAGCTTCGTCTGCGACCGATTTTGATGACCTCGTTCGCGTTTATTCTGGGCGTGTTGCCGCTTTACTTTGCGACAGGCGCTGGAGCGTTGGGACGGCACTCTGTGGGTACTGCGGTGGTGGGCGGGATGCTGCTTTCCACGGTGCTGAATTTGGCGTTTATCCCGGTGTTGTATGTGTTGCTGAAGACGTTTTTGGAGAGCTTTGGGAAAAAGAAGGCTGAGGCGGAACCTCATACTGTGTAAGCAAGAAACTGAACACAGAGGAGGCAGAGGAAGAGCTACAGAGTTTCACGGAGGACTACTCGCTCTGTAGCTTGACGAAATACAGGAGTTCTGACGGTTACCGCGACTTCAAATACTTCGCTCGATTGTACTGACGAGACTTCATTTCACTGCGCTCAGAATGACGGGCTTTTTCGGCGCGATGAGAGGGTTAATTGAAGCCTCGCCGGCTGCGGGTTTTGGGGTCTTCGAAGTCGCGTTCGCGGATCCGTTCACCGAAGTTTGCGGCGTCCTGGTTGCGCTGCTTCTTTTCGGCGGCGGAGAAGGACCGCTCTTCGCTGCGGCTGATGCGCTTGTGGGCGGTCATGCCTTCGAGGAGGAACTCGGCGGCGCTGACGGCTACTTCGGGTTTGGATTTGGAGTTGATCTGGAGCGGAGAGAGCTTTTCGAGGAGACCCTGGATCTGCTTTAGCTCGGCGAGCGATGCGGCGGCGGGTTGTGCGTCGTTGAGTTGGACGGTGCCGCCGAGGTTAAACCACTGCTCGATTTGCTGGGTATTGATGCCGGTGAAGTAGGAGTCGAAGACGTTGGCTACGGCTCCGCGGATAATCTCGCGAACTACGGTGTCGGCCCCCTTCATCTCGCCTTCGTACTCGA
The DNA here is from genome assembly GCA_043783075.1 of Rhodanobacteraceae bacterium. Taxonomy (GTDB): domain Bacteria; phylum Acidobacteriota; class Terriglobia; order Terriglobales; family Acidobacteriaceae; genus Edaphobacter. The sequence continues at coordinate 1,287 of JAYVZU010000008.1, read as the reverse complement.
GTTCGATCTTGCCGGTGATGCCGGGGAGCGCGGCGTAGATGTCGCCGACGCGGGGGACTACGAGGCTTTCGCCGTGGAGCAAGGCGCGGCGTTCGGCGTTGGATACGACGAGTTCCATGGTGGAGATTGGCAGGCGCTGCGAGACACCGCTCCGCTTGTCCACTTTTTTGTCGTCGCGCGCCGAGAATGCGATCTGTTCTACGATCTGGCGGATGTAGTGGGGGATTTCGATGGCTTGAACGGTTTGGTCTGCTCCGTAGCTGCGGGCTGTCCAGGCTTCCTGCTCGGTGATTGCAATGCCTTCTTCGATGGACTCGGGGTAGTGGGTGCGAATCTCGGAACCGATGCGGTCTTTGAGCGGGGTTACGATCTTGCCGCGGGCGGTGTAGTCCTCGGGGTTGGCGGAGAAGACGATGGCTACGTCAAGTTCGAGGCGGACTGGGTAGCCCTTAATCTGGACGTCACCTTCCTGCATGATGTTGAAGAGCGCGACCTGAATTTTGCCGGCGAGGTCGGGGACTTCGTTGATGGCGAAGATGCCTCGGTTGGCGCGGGGGAGGAGGCCGTAGTGCATGGTGAGCTCGGAGCCTAGTTCCTGGCCTGAACGCGCGGCTTTGATAGGGTCTACGTCGCCGATGAGGTCGGCTACGGTAACGTCGGGGGTGGCTAGCTTTTCGACGTAGCGGTCGATGGGGGTGAGCCATGCGATGGGGGTGTCTTCCCCTTGTTCGGCGAGGATGTTTTTGGCGTAGCGGGATAGCGGGGCGTAGGGGTTGTCGCGCAGTTCGGAGCCGGCGATGTAGGGCACGGCGGGATCGAGCAGGGTGGTGAGGGCGCGGAGGATGCGGGATTTTGCCTGGCCGCGCAGGCCGAGCAGGATGAAGTTGTGCCGGGAGAGCACGGCGTTAACGATCTGCGGGACGACGGTGTCGTTGTAGCCTACGATGCCGGGAAAGAGAGATTCTTTGGTCTTGGCGGTCTTGCGAAGGCGCGCGATCAGGTTGTCGCGGAGTTCGTCCTTGACCGAGCGGGAGACGCGGGCGGGAGTGAATTCTGACTTGCGGAGATCACCGAGGGTCTGGGGAAGGGGTTTAGTCGCCATTCCCTAAGTATAGATGGCGGGGAGGGGGCGGGCGATTCGGGGAAGGCAACGGCTTGAACGGGGATTAGAGGGATAAAGGCGGGATGGGTGGGATTTTGATAGGGAACAACTTGGGTTAGCCGCGGAAGACTATTGTGTTGGGGAGGTGGTTTAGCCAGTCGAACCAGAAGTCTTTGTGGGCTTCG
>JAYVZU010000007.1:0-2742 GCA_043783075.1 Rhodanobacteraceae bacterium | reverse complement strand
GAAATTGGAAGGGTCGTGAAGCTGCAATAGCCGAGTAGGGGTGTTGGAAGTGGGTGTGGCTTGCCGTGATGTTCCGTGCTATTCTCTGCGCACTCCTCGTTCCAAATCATTCAGGACCATGAAGTTACCTTGTTGCAAACACCACGCCCATGGAGATGAACGATGACGAAGCAGCACTATAGTCGGCGTGGCTTTCTAAATCTTAGCGTAGCCGGAGTTGCAGGCCTTATTGGCGGGCAGTGGGCGTTGGACGGCAAGAGTGCGCGGGCGCAGGATGCGGACTTTACGACGCGGGACCCGGACCTGGTGGTATTCAATGCGAAGGTCTATACGGTGGATGCCGGGATGCCGAAGGCTGAGGCGTTTGCGGTCAAGGGTGGGCGGTTCGTTGCGGTGGGCATGAGCGCTGATATCAAGGGGCTTATCGGCAATAAGACGCAGACGTACGATGCGAAGCAGATGACAGTTGTGCCGGGGTTTATTGATACGCACAACCACGGGGGCGGCGAGGGGCTGCTCTATAACGTGGTGGTGGGGAACCCGTACGCCGTGGAGTATGTCACGATCCAGAGCATCATCGACAAGCTGCGGGTAAGGGCTAAGGCGACTCCGCCGGGGACGTGGGTGGAGGGATACTTCTTCGACGATACAAAGTTGAAGGACAATCGCCCGCTGAATGCGCAGGATCTGGATAAGGTCTCGACCGAACACCCGGTGGCTGTTCACCATCGCGGCGGACATACCGGGTTCTACAACAGCCTGGCGCTTGAGCGGGCGGGCATTACAAAGGACACGCCGAACCCCTACGGCGGGACGTATGACAAGAATGATAAGGGCGAGCTAAACGGTCGGGTCACCGATCGGGCGATGGGTTCACTCACAAAAGCGGGCAAACAAGAGAGCTTCTCGCCAGCCGAGGAAGACAAGCGGCGACTGGACGGCGTGGCGTTCATGTCAAAGAAATTCGTCGAGTATGGGCTGACAACCGTCCACCACAACGAACCGGGGGTTCTGGCTGCGATGCAGGTGCAGCGGGTTCGCGGTGGGCTGTTGCACCGGGTGAGCTTCGAGCCGGCGGGCGACCTGCTGGAAGCGATGATCAAGAACGGGATTGAGTCGGGGTTTGGCGACGACCGCATCCGGCTGGGTGCGACGTCGGAGCATACGGTCGATGGATCATTCTCCGAGCGGACGATGGCGATCAGCAGGCCGTATATCGGCATTTCGCCGCCGTACCAGGGGAATCTGACGGAGTCGCAGGACGACCTGAATGCGTGGGTGGAGAAGGTGCATCGGGCGGGAATCCAGTTGAACTGCCATGCGAATGGCGACGTAGCGATCGATCGGACGCTGACGGCGTATGAGCGGGCGCTGAAGCTGGCTCCGCGGGGCGATGTGCGGCCCAAAATCACCCATTGCAGCATGATGAACGACGATCTCGTTCGCCGGATGAAGGCGATGAATGTCGTTCCGGCGATCTTCAGCACCTACCCGTACTACAACTCGGACAAGTTCCATTTTTATGGGGCAGAGGTGATGACCCACATGATGGCCTTCCGAACGCTGCTGGATGCGGGGATCGTGGCGGCAGCGGGGTCGGACTTCAGCCCCGGCCCGTTCTCTCCACTGATGGCGATTCAGGCGATGGTGACGCGGACCGGGTGGAACGGCGAGACGTGGGGTGCGAATCAGCGGATAGGCGTGGATGAGGCTTTGCGGGTGAACACCATCAATGGGGCCTACAACTCGTTCGAGGAGGCGGCCAAGGGGTCGATTACGCCTGGCAAGCTGGCCGACTTTGTGGTGCTGTCGGACGACATCCACACGGTGGACAAGGGGAAGATCAAGGACATCAAGATTGTGCGGACGGTGGTGGGTGGAGGTACGGTCTATCAGGCTTGAGAGCGGTGGCTAGCCGAAGCGGTTGGCCCACGCCAGTACCCAGGCGTGGGTCAGGGACTTCCATGGCGGCCAGAAGTAGAGAAGCGTGGCCACAAACTCTGCGGCGAGCAGGGTTGTGGCACCGATAACAAAGGACTTCATCAGACGGTTGCGGTACCAGTCCCATGCGGCCATGAGGGCGATGATGAAGATGTTTCCGTAAAAAACGGAGAGATACCAGAACAAGATGGAGTGCGGCTCGTCGGGCCAAAAGTAGCCGTAAAGGCGGGAGAAGCCGGGATCGGCGAGGAAGACCGACGAGAGGATCATCACGCGCTTGTGGGCGGCGGGGTTGGTTCTGAGCGCGATTCCCCAGGCGAGGAAGCTGAGAAATCCGACGAGGTCCACAAAATTGACGGAGAGGAACGCGGTAAAGGTGACGGGTTCGTGGATGGCACTGGCTAGCAGGGCCATGACCGCCCAGGGGCCCAGAATCGCCATCAGGCCAGCCCAGCCGACGCAGGCCCAGCCGAGGGTTCGGTGCAGGGCAACGCGATTGCGCAGGACAAGCAGAACCTGCGCGGTGATCAGAAACATCCACATGCTGAAGACGACGGCGTGGAAGTGGACTACGAGCGGCGCGGGCGGCTTCTCGTGAAGGTAACGGCCGAAGTCGGTCCCGAAGCCGAGGATTATCCCGACCCATAGGACGCCGAGGTAGACAGCGGAGGGGATGCGGTCTTCGCGGGCGGACCATGTTCCGCGGATGTGCAAGGTTCTACCTGACTTCGAGACCGCTGGTGCTATCGCCACGCTCTTACTCCGGCTTTCTAGTTTAGGTAAGGTTGCCGAATGCGGGGG
>JAYVZU010000006.1:0-2743 GCA_043783075.1 Rhodanobacteraceae bacterium | reverse complement strand
CCAAGTTCGCCGGAATGATCGTTCATCCAGGCGTCGATGGCGGGATCGTATGCGGTGGCACCGTTAGATCGGAGGATAGCCGGTTTCATCGTAACTTTGGGGTTCATTTGGGGTCCATATTACATAGTCCGGTGGAGAGGACCGATGGTCGCGCAGGTAATTTCAGGGGCGAAGCACGGTCTGTCGCCTTGCAAACAAAGGCTATGGGCTGGGTAATTCGGTAGATAGGGGGCCGGGTGAGTCATTTGACGAAAAACGGAAGCAGCCGTATATTTAGAGCGCTCAAAATCGGCCAAGGTAATCTTTCGTCAAAATTCGTTCTCGAAGGTGAGTCGAACCATGAAATCAAATTACTCGAGGTTTTTCGTAGCAGCATTGATTGCGATGCTGACGACTTTAGCGTTGCCCCGGACCTGTGAGGCGCAGGTAGTTTGGAAAGCAACCGCCGGAGCCCAAAGCAAGGATATGGGCAAGCAGGCAATCGCATTCCTCCCCAACGAACTCTGGATTCACCAGGGAGACAGCATCAACTGGACCTCCGCGAGCGGTGATATTCATACGGTTTCATTCTTTGTAACGGGTCAGCCGTTTGCCGATTTTACGGTGGGCTGCCCGGGTTATTCGGCCAGCGGGGTCAGCTTCAATGGAGTCAATTGCGTTAGCGCACCTCCTTTAGTAGCGGGGCAAAGTTTTACGGTCAAGTTCCCGGTAGCCGGCAACTTCAAGCTGATCTGTCTGGTCCACACGCATATGACAGGGGTTGTCCATGTGCTGCCTGCGTCTGCGGCACTCCCGCACAATCAGGCGTTTTACGATAAGCAGGCGGCGGATCAGCAGCGCAGTCTGTTGACAGACGCGGACATGGGCAACGGACATCAGGGCCACGGTGATATGGATAAGTCACTTGCGATGCACGTAGTTTCGGGCAAAGCCAGCGTAGTCGCCGGTACAGGGGAGATGTCGGCCAGCGGGGCAGGATTTCAATCGCTCTCCGTCGTGCGTTTTCTCGATGGAAACATCCAGATTCATGCAGGAGATACGGTGGAGTGGACGAATCTGGATCCGGCTATGCCACATACCGTAACGTTGGGAATTGAACCAAGAAATCCCGGGCCTCCATCCGGCAATGTGTCCTTTGACGCGGACGGTGCGGGGCACGCGACGGTCCATTTCGTTGGGGATAGCGCTCATTCGGGAATCTTCGGCGCGGCTCCGCAAGACCAGGTCGGCGTACCGCAATCGCGTCCGGGCTACACGGTTTTTCGTGTCACTTTCCCGCACGCCGGGACGTATGACTATATCTGTGCGTTGCACGACAACCTCGGCATGGTCGGCAAGGTGGTTGTGCTGCCGTAGAAGTTGCTCTTGAGGCTCGGGTCAGCGCCGGATACGCAGGTCATATTCGGGTGCTGACCTTTGCCAGTGAGAGATGGCGAGTGCGATAGTGGTCGGTGGAGATTTGACCGATGATGCGTTGTTTCGCTGTCGCTGTGGTGTCGATGGGGTTGGTTGCGGGTGCGCAGGAGAATCCTGCGGCGAAGATTACGGAAAACCATGCTGTGACGGAGGCTAACGGAACGGTGCGGATGCAGCGCGTCATCCCGCTGCCGCAAGGGCTTAGCCCGGAGGCGAAGGCGTGGTTGAGTCGTCCGATGACGACGGATGCGAATGGATCGCAGACGATCGAGCAGCGGCGTGCCGGGCTGGATGTCTCGCAGGTACGGCATCGCGATGAGCTGCTGAAGATGTTTCCGGTGACGGTGACGGACGCGATGGTTGCCGGGGTGGCGGTGCGCGAGGTTGTGCCAACCACGCTGAAGCATAAGGATCGGGTGCTGATCTGTCTGCATGGCGGCGGATTCAATGCGGATTCGGGGTCTTACTCGGAGTCGATTCCGGTGGCGGGACTGGCCGGGGTTCGGGTGGTGAGTGTGCTGTATCGGATGGCGCCGGAGAATCCGTTTCCGGCTGCGGTTGGTGATGTGATCGCTATCTATAAAGAGTTGCTGAAGACTTACAAGCCGAGTCACATCGGCATCTTTGGCAGCAGCGCGGGTGCGGGGCTTACGTTGCAGGCCGCGGTGAAGATGAAGCAGCTAAAGATGCCGATGCCAGCGGCGCTGGGACCATTTTCTGCTCCGGCGAGCATGGTGGACGGAGGCGATTCGCGGTCGCTGTACAACACGGATGGGCTGCGTGGCTATGTCCCGATTATGGAGGGGGTACTTGACGCGGAGTATGTGGGGAAGACCGATCCGAGCGATCCGGTGTTGTCGCCGATCAACGCGGACCTGCACGGTATGCCGCCGACGCTCTTCATCACCAGCGAACGCGACCTGTTGCTGAGTGCCACGAGTTCGCTGAGCCGGGCGTTTGTGCGGGCGGGGGATCAGTCGCAACTGATTGTATTTGAAGGACTGCCGCACTGCTTCTGGAACAACAATGCGCTGCCGGAGTCGAAGGAGGCCTGGGGTTATATGGCGGAGTTTTTTGATCGGGAGTTGGGTCGCAAGGGGAAGGGGAGCCGACAGTAGAGACGAATGAAGACTTGTTGACGGCTCCGAGTTTGCGAGTACGATCATTTTTCCGTGTATCGAACACGGGATGGTGTTTGGTGGTGCCGATAACGGCAGGATGGCGGATTTCGTCATCGTAGGGTCGATGGTCTGGGGCCTAAGATCAACGGCACGAAGAGGCAAGTCCTCTGCCAAGAGACGAATGATTGGGCAGGGTGTCCCTGCCA
>JAYVZU010000005.1:0-2746 GCA_043783075.1 Rhodanobacteraceae bacterium | reverse complement strand
AGGAACCTAACTACTAACCCCAGATCTTACACCTTCGGGCCACACGCCGACCATTTAGTGGTACGCGAGTGTGGCCCTGTATCATCTTCGAATGATCTCTTTCGAAGACGCAGAAGTCCGCGCCCGCAAAATCAAAGTCCTTATCTTCGACGTCGACGGCGTCCTGACCGATGGCCAACTCACCTTTATCCCCAAGCTGGACGGCACTGCGGCCGAGACCAAGGGCTTCAGCGCCCACGACGGCCTCGGCATCACGCTCGCCCGCCTCGGCGGGTTGCGGACCGGAATTATTACCAAGCGCCAGTCGCAGACGGTTGCTATCCGCGCACGCGATCTGAAGCTGGAGTTCGCCTACCAGGGTCAGGCGCACAAGCTTGCCGCTGCGCAGGAGATTTGTGTCGCTGCCGGCATCACGCTGGAAGAGATGGCCTACGTTGGCGATGACATCGTTGATCTGCCCGTCATGCGCGTCTGCGGGTTGGCGATCGCGACCGCCAATGCGCGTCCGCAGATGCTGGAGATGGCGCACTGGATTACGCCGAACCGCGGAGGTCACGGTGCGGGTCGCGATGCTATTGAGTTCATCCTGAAGGCTCAGGGCTCGCTGGAGCGGGTGATTGAGCAGTTCCTCGACGCCGACGATCCGATGGTCCGCGCGAACGACATCGACTCAGGACAAATGTAGAGGGGAAGCTTTCTTAGCACTCGGGTGATAGAAGTTAGCGCGTAGTCCCCTTAAGATCTGCGCAACGTTCTTGGTGTGCCCGGATAAATCATTGAGAAATATAACTTTATATTTTTTTCCAGTTCCCTTGGTGGCGTGATAGGCTCAGGCCGTTCCGAAGATAGTAACTACGCAAAATCCAGAGTAACGAACCTGTCGTCGGGCCCGATACTACCAGTGACAACTTGAGCATAACCTTAGACCACATTCTTGCGGCCTACGCCCTAACTCGTACCAATTACAGCTATAGAGGGAATTCAAATGAAAATGAGAGCGTTACCCATTCTTTTGGGAGCAGTTATGGTGGCATCTCAGGCCCAATCGCAGATGTTGCAAACATTCGACCGTCCACAACAGCAAGGGAGATCGAAAATAAGGCTAAGGCTCTCATGGCTCCAGATCGTGACAAGGTCAAGGCACTCACGAACGCGGTGATGGCCGACGATGGAATCACAGGACAGCTCGCCGACACGATGTCGCCCCTCACGGATGTAGTGGCAGAGACCAAATATCAATTTCATGCGGGCCATGCAAAGCCCGTCACTGAGGAGCAAGTTGTCCAGGCTGTAAATGGCATTGCTGATCAGCTGAAGGCTCCAACATATCCCACACTGATAGATTTGCAGTGCGTACTCTGCGAGTTCGGATGGCGACTGAGACTCCTCACTTTACTGGGAGACGTTTCATTGCGAAGCCACATTCCGAGTGGGAAAAAGACACTCGAATGCTAGATCGCGAGATGAGCCCGTTAGAAGCCGTTCATGTGGCCACAACGATGCTCCAACAGAAACTGCTAAACCCGACATACCAAATGACAGATGCTGAACGCGTCGCAAAGCGAAAGATGGATCCTACCCGAGCCCCTGCGCTGACCCAAGAAGAGGCCGTCCAGCGCAGTTCTGAGATGCATGAAACAGTCTCCAAGGCAATCAACGGAAATACGGTGATTAGTTTGTTTCAACTCACGTCGGATTCGAAGGCGTTGCTTGGTATCGGCCAGAATGGAGGCAACTAATGCTTAGGAAACTGGCAAGTACCACTGCCATGATTGGGTGCGCTGTCCTCTCGGGATGCGGTTCATTCTTTCCCCCGGTTACAACCCCAACTCCAATCCCAACCTATAGGGTCTTCTTGACCGATTCATACGCAAGCAGTGGCGGTATGCAAAAGCCAGATACCCAGGACGGCCCTGCCTATTATACGTATGGGGCGTTTACAAACAACGCACTCCAGACACAGGGTGCCTCTGCCATTCAGGCCCAAGGAGGCCTAGGCAGCTATTCGGCGATTTTGCCATCGGCTCCTTCGGCATCTTCGCCTGTGACACTTAGTTAGGCGATGAGTCATGACAATGATATTACCTATTATCCGGCACGACTAAATGGCAGAGTCGGTACGTACACGTACACTCCGAGCATCAAGTATGTTGCTGACCAAGGGACATATCCAACGCATTGCAATACTGCTCACCCAAATCCATTTGTCGTCATAGACCCGAATAACGCGCAATATTCACTTCCCTTGACCATGTGCACACCCGTCGACACAACCTACGGCTTCCCGGTGCTGCAATACTTCGATATTGCCGAAAATCTGCTCGGCACCGAATCTGCATACTCTGTCTCGGCCAATGGTCTGACAATTGCGGTTCCGATGGACCGCTTAGTTACTTTTGCGCCGTGGGACGTTGCTATAGCAGCGTATAGCATCAACCCAGATGGAACCTTGAATCCACTTGGTGGTGCGATCACCACAATTCTTTCTTTCAACTCTTCTGGTGGTGGTGACCCTGGAGGCGGCTGCACCTCCATGCATTGCTTGTCTCAGCAATAGAAGAGAAAGCCTTGCGCAGAAGAAATTCGGCGCGGGGCCCTGCTGTAATTCAATGATAGAGCCATAGCTGGGTAATATTAAGATCGTGAACACGCTTCAATTTGCCATAACACGGCTTATGTGATCTCCAGAAGGAACCTTTAAGCTAAAACGATCATAATGAGGCACGAAATGGGAAATCCAGTCTTT
>JAYVZU010000004.1:0-8263 GCA_043783075.1 Rhodanobacteraceae bacterium | reverse complement strand
TTAGCGGCCACCCCAACCGCGACCATCCAAGGCTGGTCCGTGGTCGACAACACGACCGGCACCGACTGGACCAACGTCCACCTTGACCTAATCGCCGGAGCCCCGCAGAGCTTCATCCAGCCGCTATCGGTCCCCTACTACACCCGCCGCCCAGAGATTGGTTTACCCAGCGAAGCCCAGTTCGCGCCGCAGACCCACGACTCCGGCGAGCTAGCCGGTGCAGGCGGCTCCACCATTCGTGGCATGGTCAACGACCAGTCCGGCGCAGTGATCCCCAACGCGACGGTCGTCGCCACCAACGCAGCCACTGGCGAGCGATCTATCCGCCAATCGAACTCAGACGGGACATTCTCCGTTCCAGTCGGCCAACCCGGCCAATACAAGCTGCAGATTACGTCGCCCGGTTTCCAGAGCTACACCATTAGCGGCGTCAACGTAAGTTCCTCGCCCAGTAGCATGATTCGCGCGCAGCTCCAGGTCGGTTCCGCCTCCCAGAGCATCGAGGTCAGCGCCAGTGCCGTAAGCATGGACACCATGAGTGCCGAACTCCACGCGCCAACGAAGATCCCGTCGCGTGGCATGAACTCCAAAACCAGCTATGGAGTGCTGGGCGGATTGGCCAGTGGCGTCATGCCCCCGCCACCGCCGCCGCCCGTTCCCGACTACGCCGAAGCCGCTCAGGCCTCCATCGCCCCGCAAACCTCCAACTCGGCTTTCGATGACTTCTTTCAGTACTCGCTCACCGACCCCATCACCATCCGCAAGAATGAGTCCGCGATGGTCCCGATCCTCCAAGCCAAGCTTCCCGTAGAGCGTGTGACCCTATGGTCGGCGACGCATCCGGTCGCGCTGCGTGCGCTCTGGATCACCAACTCCTCGACCCTCACCCTCGATCGCGGCAGCTTCTCCATCGTCGAAAACGGGAGCTTCGGGGGCGAAGGTTTGCTTGATCCCATTCACCCCGGCGAGAAGCGCCTTCTCTCTTACGCTGCGGATCAGGCTGTGCACGTTGACAATGCGCAGGGCGCGCAGCAGCACCGCCTGCGCTCGGTCGTGATCGATAAGGGCATCCTGACCCGGCACTACCGCGACCTGGTCGAGCGCGACTACACCATCCGCAACGCCGCACCCGAGCCCCGCACCGTCATCGTGGAACACCGCCGCCTAAACGACCACGACCTCAGCACCACCACCCACTTCGCGGTCCCCGGCCAACCCGACCAGACCCTCAAGCCCGACGAGACTACGCCCACCTCTTACCGGTTCCGCGTCACCATCCCGGGCGGAGCCACCACGCACCTCTACGTCGCCGAATCCCGTGGCTACCCCAGCACGATCGATATTGGCTCCATCAACGATCAGGAGGTCCGCATCCTCGTCCTAGAAATGGGCAGCGATACAGCCATCGCCAAGCAGTTGCAACCCGTCATCGCCGCGCAACAGGTGGTCGCCGATCTCGACGCGAAGGTCGAAGCGCTGGGCGATAAGCTGGACAATTTGGATAAGGAAGAAGAGCGGCAGAGGTCGAACATCGTCGCCCTGAAAGACGCCGACAAACTGGCTCAGAAACGGTTTACCGATCAGCTTGGCAAGATCGAGGACCAGATTCTCGTCCTGCAAAAGCAGCAGGAGACGCTGAATACGCAACTGGAAGCCGCGCACGCGGACCTTGCAGCCAAGGTCCAGACCGTTCAGTTCAACCAAACGCTGGAGCCATAATTGCCGATTTCTAGTCGCTCTGCGGTTGCTATTGCGAGCCGAAAAGCAGATTCCTCCGCTTCGCTGCGGAATGACAAAAGTTGGCTGTAGATCGACATGAAATTCGCTGAATTTGAAACGAACAACAACAAAGACGGCGCGGATAAGAGAGATAAGGAACGGATGAGAACGGATTAAATCCGTGACATCCGTTCTCTATCCCCTTTTATCCGCGCCGTCTTTTGTCTTTACTGGGTTCCGCCGCCAGCAGCTTTTGTACCAGCGGAAGCACGCGGATAATAGCCGCTGCGGGTCCGAACATCCAAGCGGCTGAAACCCTTGTCCTTGGCCTCAACGTGTACGCGCCGGTAGCCGCCATTTGCCGGTGGATTGGTCGACCGGTAGGCCAGCGAGTACTGCGTCCGGATATCCGCCGCAACCTCTGCCGCGATCACATCCACGTCCCTCAGAGCCTTCGGGAAGTACGCCGCGCCGCCCGTCTGCTCGGCGATGCTTTCGAGGACTCGCCGCGCGTGCTTCGATTCGCGCTTGTCGGTATCCTCGCCAAACAGCAGCCCGACGCAGTAGATGACCGGGCCGTCGAGATCCTGAATGCGACGAATCGCCTGCTCCAGCGTGGCGCTGGAAGCATTGTCCTCGCCGTCGGTGACGATGATGAGTACCTGCTTCGGGTTCTTTGCGTTCTTCGTCAGGTAATCGGCCGAAGCGACCAGCGCGTCATAAGCCGCAGTGCCGCCGCTCGACTTGATATACCCGAGCCCCTGCTGCAGCTTGTCCAGGCTTGACGTAAAGTCCTGGTCGATGAACGCCTCGCTGCTGAAGTCCACCAGAAACTCTTCGTCCTTCGGGTTCGAGAGCCGCACCAGGTCCAGCGCAGCCTTCTCCACCGCCAGCCGCTTGTCGTACATCGAGCCGGAGCTATCGATCAACAACCCTATCGACACCGGCAGATCCTCATGCCGAAAGCTTGTGAGCGTCTGGGGAACCCCATCCTCGTACACATGGAAAGCCGCCTGCGTCAGTGTCTGGATGCTCTTGCCGCCGCCATCCAATACGGAAGCATTCAAACGCACTTCATACGCATCCTGGGTGAGCGTGTAGCGTCCGTCCGCGCCTTTTTGCACGTTGCCAGACTTGCCGACCGGCCCCGTAGTCGGCCCCGGAATCTCAGCCGGCGCGGTATCCGGATCGGGTGAAGGCGCAGGATCGCGATCGACAGTCAAAGGCAGCGGAGTCCGCACGGGCGTGGTTTGGCCATCGGTCCGCGGAACTGCAAGCCATGTCAGGCCCGAAAAAACTAGAATCGCAACGCTACTGCGAAGGTGCATAGTACCCCTGGCGAAAGTGCACCGTCAGCGCTGGAAGACCCGGCGGCGGGACCAATCGTACCTTCAATTTACGCCAGTTGCCGTCCTTCTTCATATCCGAAGGCCGATACCCAACCACGTACTGGTTGCGCAACTCGGCACTGATTCGGGCTGCAATGTCCTCAAGCTCGCTCAGATCGCTGACCTTGAACATTCGCCCGCCGGTCATCTCCGAGATATCGGTCAGCAAAATCGGTCCGAGTTCTTCCTCTGTGGTCGAGGCGTACGCGTCAAAGATCCCGATGGAGTAAATCTGAACGTCGGCCTCCCGAACGACGCGGCGAAGCTCGCCCTGTGTATAACGGCTGCGATTGTCACCGCCGTCCGAGATAATCAGCAAAGCCTTGCGCTCGTACTTCGCCTCTTTCAGCTTGTCGATCCCGAGGTAAACGGCGTCGATGAGGGCAGTCCGGTTCTCTGGCTTCAACATCACCATGCGAGCTTCAACGTCGTCCACATCCGACGTATAGTCCACGATCACGGCTGGCTTATCGTTGAAACCGACGACAAAAAACTCATCCTGCGGATTCGATGTTCGCAGAAACTCGCTCAACGCCTTGCGAGCGCGGCCAAACTTGCTGGTCATGCTGCCACTCAGGTCGAAGACAATCCCGATCGTAACGGGGGAGTCTTCGGTCGAGAACGTCTTGATGATCTGGCCGACATTGTTGTCAAAAATCTCAAAGTTCGGGGCTTCCAACCCGGTCACCAGACGGTTCATGCTGTCCGTGACGGTCATCGGCACCAGCACGAGATTTGCTTCCATGCGCAGGCGTGGAATGCTGGACCGCGGCAGAATCGTCCCGGCGGTCGTCACCTCGGTCGGCTTGACCAACCCCGGAGCGTCGTGTTTTTCCACAGGCGCAGGAGTCTTCACCTGGCCGAGCGGGTTCTCCTGAGAACTGGCCCCAACGATACCGACGCACGCCAGCGCGATCGCCAGAACTGCGCTCAGCGCGATCGACATCCGTCTGTTTATCCAGCACTTACAGCTAAAATCGAATTCCCGCATAATAAGGCCTTGATGCTCACAACAAATTTCGTAAGCCTAGTCTAATGGCGTTGACCACGAATGATCGTGAGCGAAGATTACACCCTCTGCACTATTTTGGATGCTTATCTCTGCATATAGGGAACCCACATCGCAGTCCCATCAAAAAACGACGCATCCAAAACCCACACGCTGTCGATATTGACGGTCGCCGCCGTCGGAATGTCAACGCTGCTATCACTTATAGCTGATACGGGGCACGATCAGCTGTGGCTGCTGCTCGCCGCCCAGCGGATGGGCCCGCACCTGAACCCCTACGGCGCGACCGTCTTTGAATCCAATCCTCCGCTGGCGATATGGCTCTCGGCTCTTGTGGTCCACGCCGCCGCGCTCCTTCACCTCTCGCTGAGCGTGACGCTCAAGCTCGGCGTAACGCTGGTCGGGGCTGGCTCAGCGGCAATCTGTGCCACTCTCCTCCGCCCGACTGTGACCGGCAAGCAACTGTGGCTCCTTGGAATCGCTTTCCTTTTGATCTTCGGAGCTGTTCCCGTCCGCGACTTCGGCCAGCGCGACCATATCCTTGCGCTGCTGGTGCTGCCTTACCTCGTCGCCGCTGCCGGCCGCTCCGTCCCGATATCGGCCCGCATGGTGATCACGCTCACTGCCGCCTTGGGCGTCGCCCTGAAACCCCACCAGGCTCTCATCCCCATCGCGGTGGAATTGACGCTCCTCCTAAAATTGCGGAGACCTCGTCTCGTCGAACCCGCCGCCTTCCTCGCCGTAGCCGCTGCGTACCTCATAGCAATCTACGGCCTGGCCCCGACCTACCTCAGCCAGATCCTTCCCGTGCTGCGTTATACCTACTGGGCCTTCGGGCATCTCTCGATCATCGAGTGCCTGCAGACCTCAATAGGTCTCGACGTCCTGCTTGCTACGACCATCGCCACCTACCTTTGTCGTTGGCACCAATCACCGATCCTCCTCGTTGCGGGAATGGCAGCAACCGTCGCCTACGTCGCCCAGGGGACCGGCTGGTACTACCAGCAACTCCCCGCGATCACGTTCCTATCCCTCGCCATCGTGGTTCAACTCAGCAAAGATCTGGGTGCCCCATATCTCGCATTTGAGACTTGGGTTCCACGCCTCCCCATCCCTCTGGCCGCCCTAACCCTGCTTGCGTTTGCGCTTACGATCCACTTCTCCGCCTTCCACGTCACGTCGCGCGGCCTTGAGCAGACCCAATCCACACCCGATCCAAGCTTTTTTGACGGGTTGGCGCCCGGCACTGCCGTCGCCACTCTAACGACCAGCGTCGACGACACCGTCCCCCCCGCCTTCCGATTCCACCTCGTCCTCGCCCAGCGTTACCCCCACCTGTGGATGCTCCCCGCCATCCTCCGCAACGAATCCGGCCCCAGGCCTGGTCATGCCATCCCGCCTGACCGCCTTGCCGAACTTGACCGGCTCCAGCACCGGTTCATGGTGGAGGACCTTACCCGCTGGCACCCGGCGCTGATCCTGGTCCAGCGATGCCAGGACCCCGCCGTCCAGTGCCAGGTCCTCAAAGACCGCCACGACGATCTGCTCGCGTTCTTCCTCCGCGATCCCGCGTTTGGGGACCTTTTCCGCCAATACCGCTTCCTCCGCTCCTCCGGCCCGTATGACGCTTACGCGCTCAACTAAGAACAACGACGGTGCGGATAGAAGGGATAAAGAACGGATTCAGACGGACAAAACATACCAGATGCGACTGATCACGCCAAAAGTACCGCGTCATTCTGGTGCAACCGGAATCTACGTATTTAGTTATGGCCCGCCATACCTTCCTCCATTTTCGTTCAGTTTTGGCTGTTGCCCGTTCCCGTCTTTCCCGACTTTATCGGTTCTTTATCCCCCTATCCGCGCCGTCGTTGTCTCTCACCCGTACAATATTTAATGGAGATAACAAATAGACATGGCACGTATCTACCCCTTCCGCGCACTCCGTTACGACACCCAAAAGGTCAAGATGGAGGATGTCGTCACCCAGCCCTACGACAAGATCACCCCCGAGATGCAGCAGGCCTACTATGACCGCTCAAAGTACAACCTGATCCGCGTCATCCTTGGCAAAAAAGAGCCCACAGATACCGACGCCTTTGCGCCCATGCCCGGCGAGACCGCGCAGACCGTCTACACCCGCGCCGCCGAGTCGCTCGCATCCTGGCGCAAGAAGGCAATTCTGAAGGAAGAGGCCGAGCCCGCGCTCTACGGCTACTCCCAGACCTACACCGTCCCCGGCACGCTGGAAGTCCGCGAACGCCGCGGCTTTATCGGTCTGGGCCACCTGTATGACTACGCCGATCAGGTCGTCTATCGCCACGAGCAGACCTTTCCCAAGCACAAGTCTGACCGGCTCGCGCTGTTCAAAGCAACGCGCGCGTACTGCGAGCAGATTTATATGCTTTACTCCGACCCGGCCTTCACCGCCGAGCGCCTGATTTTTGACGCCGGTAAGCCCGCCGACCTCGAAATCACCGATGAGTACGAGGTCGTCCACAAGGTCTGGAAGCTAGCCGACCCGACCCTTATCAACCTCATCACCACCGCCATGCAAGACAAGAAGCTCATCATCGCGGACGGCCACCACCGCTACGAGACCTCCGTCACCTACATGAAGGAGCGCGCCGCAGAACTCGGTATCCAGCCCTCCACCGCAGAGGATGATGAATCACCCTCCGAGCGCGCCGACGAGCCGCACTCCCGCGCCCTCGTCCCGCCATTCCCCGAAGCCGCGATGATGATGACGTTCGTCAATATGGATGCGCCCGGGATTACGATCCTGCCTACGCACCGCGTTGTCTTTGGGCTGGAGAATTTCTCCACCGAGAACTTCCTCACCGCAGCCGAGGAGTTCTTCGACATCCTCCCGCTGGTGGAGCCGAATCTGGAAGAACTCACCGCCTCCAAGGGCACAGCGTTCATCGCTGCCACAAGCGACGGCAACCACCTGCTCACCGCCAAGCCCGACGCAATCAAGGCGGCGCTGCTCTCCATGCACCCCGAGATCTCGCCCCGCCAGGCCTCGCTGGATGTCGTGCAGCTGCACAACATCGTCCTCGAGCACCTGCTCCACCTCTCGCACCAGTCCATCGCCGAGCTGAAGAACATCCGCTACATCCGCTCTGCCGAGGAGGCCGTCGAACAGGTCCACTCCGGCAAGGCCGACGTTGCGTTCCTCATCAAGCCCGTGACGCTGGACCAGCTCAAGGACATCTCCCTCGCCAACGACGTCATGCCGCAGAAGTCGACGGACTTCTACCCCAAGCTACTAAGCGGCCTGGCCATCTACGCGCTCGACTAACCGGCTAGTTGAGGACAGTTGAAGGCAGTAAAAGACAGTTGAGTACAGTTTCGAACTGTCGTGCAGCTGGCTCCAACTGTCTTTTCCTGTCCTCAACTGTCTTCCAGCTACGATCTCCCCATACCCCGTGACCGTCCCGCGCCTCCCAATCCGCGCCGTTCTGCTTGCCTTTGCGAGCGTTACGCTCCATGCCCAGACCACCACCGCACCCGTCGCCACACCTAAAAAGGTGCGAGCCAAACCGGCCCAGCCGCCCCTGAACCCGAACATCGTGCTGCTCGACCCGGCGCATGGCGGCCCCGACATCGGCTCCACCCTCAGCACCGATTCGCTCGAAAAAGACGCTACAGTCGCGTTCGCTGCACGCCTACGCACTGTTCTTGCGGCGCGGGGCTTTACGGTGGTACTGACCCACGAAGCCGCCTCCGACCAGCCCACGCCAGACCAGCGCGCCGAGTTGGCGAACCACTCCCGGGCTGCCACCTGCATCCTGCTGCATGCTTCGAACGGCGGCCACGGCGTCCATCTTTTTACGTCCTCGCTGACGCCTATTTCGTCGCTTAGCGCGATTTTTGAGTCAAGTTCCACCGTTCTCCCGTGGCAGTCGGCCCAGGCGAACAGCCTGCAGCAATCGCTCACGCTCTCGTTCGAGTTGTCTGACGCGATGCACGCCGCCAAACTTCCTCTTGTTGTCGGCCACGTGTCTATCGCGCCGATCGATTCGATGACCTGCCCGGCCGTTGTTCTTGAGTTAGCGCCATTCAACGACGCGCCGGCCACCGACTCCGGCTACCAGCAGAAGGTCGCTGACGCGGTTGCTGCAGCGCTTGCATCGTGGCGAAC
>JAYVZU010000003.1:0-8264 GCA_043783075.1 Rhodanobacteraceae bacterium | reverse complement strand
GTCCCGAAGCCTCGCAGGAAGGCGTGATCGGGCAGGTTTCCGTCTCGGCTCCGCTCGGCGTTCCAAGCGATACAGTCTCCGCGCCGCTGCCAGTCATCGAGCGCCGCAAGGAAGACGGCACCATCGAAAAGGTCATCGTCGTCGACCCTGAATACGTCCGTCAGCAGGTCGCCGGCATCGTCAAAAATCAGGACCTCAGTCGCTACATCCTGTAACCATCCGTTGTATTTCAGCAATTTCTGCGTTGCTATAACGTCAAATCAGCCACCGCCGTCATCCTGGCGAAGCCAGAATCTCCGTAGTTGTCTTTCGGGCGGCGGCATACCAACACGCAATCCGCTCAAGCCCCCCGGGACATGTTCTCTAATGATCGGGCGTATTCGGCCCAAAGGTACCCCATGAAGCGCGCCCTCATCGCCCTCCTCCTCTGCGCCTCCGCGGCCTCTGCCCAGCAGATGGCGATAACCTTCGACGATCTGCCAGCTCACGGCGAGAAGCCCGCCGGCATGACGCGGCTCGATATCGCAACCTCGATCCTCGACACGATCAAGCGCGAACATCTCCCAGCGATATACGGATTCGTCAACGGCGCCCGCATCGAACAGGATGCAGCTTCCGAGTCTGTCCTTAAGGCCTGGCGCGACGCCGGACAGCCACTCGCCAACCACACCTGGTCGCACCCCAACCTCGACACTATGACGCCCGAAGCTTTCGAGGCCGACATCCTGAAGAACGAGCCGCTCATGGAGAAGTACATGGCCGGGCAGGATTGGCACTGGCTCCGCTACCCATTCCTCCACGAGGGCGACACCGTGGAGAAGCGCCGCGCCGTCGAGGCATGGCTCACCGAGCATCACTACCAGACCGCCGAAGTCTCGATGGACTTCGAGGATTATCTGTGGAACTCGCCGTATGCCCGTTGCCTTGCGAGAGGCGATACCGCCGCAATTCAGAAGCTGCACGATACCTACCTCGCGACCGCCGACCAATATCTAACGCTCTTCCGTACCCTCTCAAAGACGCTCTATGACCGCGACGTGAAGTACATTTTGCTGATGCACGTTGGCGCATTCGACGCTAAGATGCTGCCGGAGCTGCTCGCGCTGTATCGCACGCGCGGCTTCAGCTTTATCACCTTGCCAGAGGCGATCAAAGACCCCATCTACGCCGACGATCCCGACATCGGTGTCAAGGGCGGCGGCGCAATCCAGGAGCTGATGACGGCGAAGCGAAAATTGAAATTCCCGCCCAACAGCAAGCCATACGCCGAGCTGGAAGCAACTTGCCGTTAGCGGCGAATTTCCCGTTGCTATAACGTCAAACCAGCCACCGCCGTCATTCTGGCAAAGCCAGAATCTCTGTACTTGTCTTTCGGGCGGATAATCCACGACGCATCGTGAGCAAATTTGCCCTCTAGGCCGGCCGATGCTGCTTTGAGTCAATCCGTAACTTGCTCAGCTCCGACCGAAGTTCGCGCGACTTGCGTCGGCCATTCCCAGACTCAAAGCGCTGCTGCGCCTCGGCCCAAAGGGGAAAGGCCTCCGCAATACGCTTTCGACCCACAGAAGTCAGAGCGATCATGCGGCTGCGGCGGTCGGCTTTGGAAACACCCACCGCGATCAGACCGTCCCGTTCCAGTGGCCGCAAGTTCTTCCCGGTCGTGGTGCGATCAAGGTCGAGCTCCTCTGCAAGTTCATTCACGCTCATCCCAGCCGCGCCACTGAGCGTCGCAAGAATGGCGAACTGCGTGGCGCGCAGGCCCGTAGGTGCAAGTGCTTCGTCGTACATCTCAGAGATGCGGCGAGCGGCCCGCCGTAGCGCCATGCAATGGCAACTTCCGATGCTGCCCGGCCGGTTTGTCTCTAAATGCGCCATGAGATAAGAGTATATGCTGCCATAAATAAAAGCATATGCTCTCATTCTGAATTGAAGAGGTCGCGAAGACTATGAAGACTCTCCTGCTACTGCTATCGTTTGCCCTGCCAGCAGTCGTCCTGGCGCAAGGTTCGACACTCCCAGCCGTCCCGACGACCAAGATTCTCGCAATCGGTCACATCGTCCCCGCTGCGAAAGATCGCCAGTCCATCATGCCGTCGGAGGTTCGCGAGACAGTAAAGCTGTACCTCGTCGGAAAAATCGACTCCTGGTTCGTTCGCTGCGACCAACCCGGCGTGGTCTTCCTCATGAACGTCAGCACCGTCAAAGAGGCGCACGATCTGCTGGAAGCTCTACCCCTCGGCAAGGCCGGAATCATGGAGTTCGAGCTGATCCCAATCGGTCCGCTAAGCCCGCTCAACTACCTCCTCACCAAGCCCGCCAAGCCATAACGCAGGTCTCCGATATATCCTCATACCGGAGATCATCATGGCTAAAATTGCAATCGTAGGCGTCGGCGCAATCGGCGGTGTCCTCGCCGGTTTGTTGGAGACAGTGCAGACGCACGACATCGTACTCTGCACCCGGCGACCGCTTGCGGCCCTGACCGTCGCAACCCCCGAAGGGCCCGTTTCAGTGCGCTTCCACAACGCGACGGATCCATCGCAAACCGAACCAGCAGATTGGATTCTCTGTGCCACCAAAACCTACGACGCAGCCTCCGCAGCAAAGTGGTTTGCTGGTCTGTCCGGCCCTGAAACAAAGCTCGCCGTAATCCAGAATGGCGCAGAGCATCGCGAAAACTTCGCAGGCTTCTTCTGCGAAGACCGCATTCTGCCGGTGGTCATTGACGTGCCCGCCGAGCGGCGCTCCGACACCGATATCCTCCAGCGTGCCGGAGCCTTGCTCAGGGTCGAGAACACGCCTCTCGGCGCAGATTTTGCGGCGCTCTTCGCAGGCACTAAGGCGAACGTCGAACTGATGGACGACTTCCTGACCGCTGTCTGGGCGAAGCTCTGCATCAACTCCGCCGGAGTCATCTCGGCGCTCACCTTGAAGCCCGCAGGCATCCTGCGCGACGAGGCCTTGGGTCAGGTGGCTCTCGGAATCATCGCCGAGTGTGTAGCCGTCGGCCGCGCCGAGGGAGCCAAGCTGGACGATACAACCGGCGACCGAATTCTCGCAGGCTATCGCGCCGGTTCGCCAGACTCGGTGAACTCGTTATTGGCTGATCGTCTCGCGAACCGCCAGACCGAAATCGGCGCTCGCAACGGTGTGATTTTGAAACGCGGCGAGCATCACGGGATTCCGACGCCACTGAACGCAATGGCGGTCGCACTGTTCAACGGCATGGTCAGCTAGCCCGCGCTATTTCAGAGGAAAGCCGTCGACCGTGCCACCGCCCACAAGGGTCAGCCCGCCGATCACAATCGTGTGGCCGGACACGGTCACCGGACCTTCCAAATTGAACCCGCCCTGCATCTCTACGTTGCTCGCTAAAACGCTCACCGAGCCTCCAGCAATCTCCGCAACAGGCGCCGCGATCTTGATCGATGTAGCGTCCAAAGTGATGGTGACCGCATTCACGGCCAGACTGATCTTGTCCGGCGTCACACGGATCGCGGCACCACCCGGACTGCAGGTCAGCGAGAATCCGCCGCCGTCGGGCAAGCTGTTGAAGACCAGACTCACGGAGTCCGTCTGAAAGACCTGGGTGCCCGGCGTCGCGGCCTCTGGTATCTCCCCCTCGCCCCAAAAACAGCCCGTCCAAATCGGATGGTTGGGATCGCCACCCTCAAACTCAATCCAAACATTTGCCCCAATCGGCGGGATGGCACAGAAGCCCACGTTCGGACCCGCGTATGGCGTGCACGGCATCGCAAAGTTCGTCGCCAAACCAGACACTGCGGGAACCTCTACAAGAATCCGCCCCAGCATCAGCGGATCGAGATTGTTGGTCACCCGGCCGCGGTACTTTCCGAAGAACTTCTGACTCATCGCGCCTACCTCCGTGTCATCGCAAAAAGCAAAGACCGCACCATGTTACGGTGCGGTCTTACTTTTGGGTGTTGTTTGTCAAAAC
This sequence comes from Rhodanobacteraceae bacterium, assembly GCA_043783075.1. Lineage (GTDB taxonomy): Bacteria > Acidobacteriota > Terriglobia > Terriglobales > Acidobacteriaceae > Edaphobacter. The sequence goes on along the minus strand of JAYVZU010000003.1, from coordinate 4,306 downwards.
TAAACGGCAGCACCGATCTCGGTCAGCCGCTTTGCGAGCAGAGCTTCGAGATCTTCCAACGCCTTCGAGAAGCCGTCGATGCCTTCCTTCAGCTTGTCCGTCGCCATGCGGTCTGCGGCGTGCATCGTGCGGAAGGTTGCTTCGTCGATCGTGATCTTCTCGATGTCCATCGTCTTCGCCTTCGCCGCATCCAGCTTCTTCGGCAGGTCGGCATCGGTGGAGTCCAGTTCCCCCAGCAGCTTCGGAGCGATGGTCAGCAGGTCACAGCCAGCAAGCTCGGTAATCTCACCGATGTTGCGGAAGCTCGCGCCCATCACAACCGTCTTGTAGTCGAACTTCTTGTAGTAGTTGTAGATCGTCGTCACGGAGATGACGCCCGGGTCTTCGGCTGCGGTGTAGTCCTTGCCAGTGTCTTTCTTGTACCAGTCCAGGATGCGGCCGACGAACGGCGAGATCAGCGTCACCTTGGATTCGGCGCAGGCGATTGCCTGGTGCAGCCCGAACAGCAGCGTCAGGTTGCAGTGAATGCCTTCCTGCTCCAGGATTTCAGCGGCCTTGATGCCTTCCCACGTGGAGGCGATCTTGATCAGCACGCGGTCGCGGCCGATGCCGGCCTTGTCATACTGCGCGATGATGTCGCGTGCTAGGTCCAGCGTGCCGACGGTGTCATACGACAGGCGAGCGTCCACTTCAGTCGAGACGCGACCCGGTACGATGTCGAGAATCTTCAGGCCGAACGCCACGGCCAGCTTCTTGAATGCAAGTGCGGCGACGTCGTGGTCGCTGGCGCCTGCACCGGCTTCAACCTGCGCGGCCTTCAGCGTATCGTCGACGATCGACTGGTACTCCGGCATCATTGCCGCGACTGCAATCAGCGAGGGATTCGTCGTCGAATCGGTCGGCTGAAACTTCTTGATGGAATTGATGTCGCCCGAATCGGCGACCACTGTGGTCATCCCGCGTAGCTGTTCCAACAACGTTGACATGTGATTACTCCTTCAATCTTGCTACCCTATAGTTTATCAGCAGGCCGCAAATCCCAGATGAATCCGTTCTTTTGCGGGGCTTTACGCCTAAAAAGTGGACGCTGCGCCCCGCAAAGGATCGTCGTTACTTGATCGGCTCCATGACCACTTCAATGTCCAGATGCCGTGTGCTCCCGGTAATGTCGAGCGAGCCGATAACCTCCGGTTTGCCCATCTGCAGCAGCGAAACCCCCTCCATCACGCTCTGTCGCACGATTGGCTCCTGCACCCCGCCCATCGTCTTCTCCTCGCCGATGCTCGACTGCTCGACCTTACATTTCAGTTGCCCGCCGCCCGCCATCTCATTCAGCGTCACGTCGATGTTGATGCCGACGTCCAGGTAAGTGAACTGCGTTTGAACCGACGGACCGGTGTTCGAATAAGAGCCAGTCGCCACGGGAACTTTACTGCCATTCTTCAACGTAGTCCGCTGGCCCCCAACCACCACCATCCCAGTACGTTGCACGCCGATCTTCTTGCCCCCTTCGCTCTCGGTCAACGTGAAGTTCAGCCGGTAAGATTTCTTCGGACGGTCCAGTTCCTCGATCAGCTTCTTGCCCAAAGCAATCTCCTCCGGCGCACCGCTAAGGCTAATGGAATTCTGTCCCGGCGTGTAGTAGATCTTCACCCCTGGCGGCAGCAGCAAGCGGATCGCCGTGAGCAGCTCGTTGCCGTCGTTTGGCAACGTAGCATTCGTCAGGAAGAACGTCTGGATCGGCATCAGCGGCCCACGCACTGCCGTCTTCGCCATCTCAGGCTTGTCGCTCTTCGGCATCTCCTGCGCGTAGCCCGTGGACACCAACATGGCGCATGCTGCGGTCAGTCCCAAAATTCCGTGTGCCAACTTCATCGTGTTTCTCCCTTGTCGTCCTCGATTGAATCCGTGTAATCAATTGCGAATATGGGAACCGCAAAGAACTCCTGAAACTCTGCGTCAAACTCCTCGTACCGCTTTGCGCGAGCTTCCGCGATCAACGGCGTCAACTCCGTAGCATCGTTCCGATGCGCAAGCCGAAGTAGCATCCTCTCCTGTTCGGTGAGCGGCATTGGCGGTGCCGGGATTCCGCCCACTTCCTCTGGCCCAGAAGCTGCAGCTACCACCGTCCGTGTCCGCCTAAACTTCACGTCATTCTGAACGGAGTGAAGAACCCCTGTATTTCGCGGATCTCTCGTCACCACTGATGTCGGCATAGGGAAACCAGGCTTTGCACCCGCGACAACATCTTCTTTCACCCGATGTGGCCGAAGCGCAACAACCCCCAGGGCAACCAACATAACAGCCGCCAATCCAAACGACCACCTGCGCCACCGCCAGCCAACCCGCACCGCCGCCCGTTCCTCCATCGCAGCCAGCACCCGCTGCTCCATCCCACTCGGTGTCTGTACGTCCCGCAACCCCGCCAGCACTTTGTCAATCGCCTGCTTAGTATCCTTCACTTTTGCCTCCGATCCAGCCGCTTCCGCAATCTCGTCCGCGCTCGAAACAGCAACGCCCGCACTGCCGATTCGCTGCGACCCAAAACCTCTGCCATCTCCGCTGTCCCTAACTCCTCCACTGCTGCCAGCAGCAAGACATGCTTCTCCGCCTTCGGCAACCGTTCCAACTCGCACAACACTGCCGCCATTCTCTGCGCCTCGTCCATGGCCTTGTCGGCAGAGACCTCAGCCCCAACAAGGCTCTCCGCGAACCCAATATCGAACTGATCCGGCCGCACCCGCCGCCGCCGATCCAGCGCCAGATTCCATGCAATCCGCACCAGCCAGACACGCATCTCGCGAATCTCATCCAGCTTGTCCCTGCGCTGCATCACGCGGACAAACACATCCTGCACCACATCCTCAGCTTCGGCCCGATCGCGCAGTACGGAATGTGCAATGCGAAAGAGCAGCCCGGCGTACGTCTCGACGAGAGCCGCGAGATCAACCTCTTCCCGCGCAGTCTCTATCCTCGCAAACGCCAAAAGTGAGCCCTCGATCGATGCCATAAGTCCCTTCTATTCAACTAGACGTCCATCCTCGGCTTCCGCTCGATAATATTCTTCACAGCCTCAAACGCATCGTCATTTTGGCAAAGACAGAATCTCCGTATTCGTCTTTATGCCATAGCCGCAAAAACCCCTATGGATTACGGATTTCATCGCATACACTCGGTGCACGCGCGGCGCAACACGCCTCGTTTCCCAACAATTCAGGCCTCTTGTTTCTGTAATGATGCGACTCCCAAAGGAATCCACCATGAACCTGTACTCCCGCAAGCTCCTCGGCACCGCCGCCCTCGGTATCAGCGCCGTCGCTCTGATGGCTCAGTATGGCGGCTCCGGAGACCCATGGTGGGAGCCCGGCAGCAACCGCAACATGCCCATGTTTTCAACCTTCCCGGATTCCACCGGAGACATCACCATCGTCAACATGGAAGGGCCAATCGCCACTGCAGATCACCCATTCTTCCAGAACGTCGGGACCAATGGCCGCGCCTGCATCACCTGCCACCAGCCATCCAACGCGATGGGCCTTTCCACCGACCGCATCCACCAGCAGTATGCCGATACCCGCGGCAAAGATCCCGTCTTCGCTGCCGTCGACGGCTCAAACTGCCCGTCATTGCTTCAGTCCGAGGTAGCCTCTCACTCACTGCTTCTTCAGCGCGGGCTATTCCGTATTCCGCTTCAGCTTCCCGCCAACGCCGACTTCAAAATCGAAGTCGTCAACGATCCCACCACCTGCAACACCTCGTCCACCTATGGACTCAGCGCGAAAGTGCCAACTGTCTCGGTCTTCCGCCGGCCCCGTGTCATAGCAAATTTGAAGTACGTCCTGGGCACAGATGGCGCCTTCCACGTGAACGCAAAGTATCAGGCTGCAATTGCCGCCGATGGCCGCGACGGCACGCTCGCCCAGCAGGCTGCCGAGGCAATGCGCGCCCACGAGCAGACCGGCCGCCAGCTCACGCGCGACGAGCTGCAGCAGATACTCGACTTCGAATCCCAGGTCTACGTCGCACAATCTGCCGACGCGATCGGCGGCGATCTTACCGAGGTCGACGGACCGCTCGGCGCATGGGCTCTCGGCTTCAACAAGCACGTCAAAAAAGACCCAGCCCAGCCGATCTTCCTGGAAGCAAATTACTGGAAGTCCGCCACTCAGGGCCGCACCGGCCACACGCCGCAGACAGACTTCCGTGAGTCTGTCGCGCGCGGCAACGCGATCTTCATGAATCGCAGTTTCCCAATTCACCAGGTTGCAGGTATGCCGGCCGGCCAAACCTCCGGCACCTGTGCAAG
>JAYVZU010000002.1:0-2758 GCA_043783075.1 Rhodanobacteraceae bacterium | reverse complement strand
GCCTGATACGGTCATACGATCACCTGTTCTTCAACGCTAAGGATACCTTCGCAGTTGTGTTGCCTGATGATCTTGCTACAGATTGCCGATTCGATTGGATCCTATCTGGAGTGACCGCCCAATCGCTTTTTCCAAATAAGTTGAGGGTTGACTGGGATCAACTGTATGGCGATCTGGGTGGAGGAGCGAGTAAGCTTGCAGGTCTTTACCATGCACAACAGACAATACGGTGCATCGTTTCATGGGGCTTATCTGCGGACTACCTACCAGGTGCTTCTCGAGGCACATGAACTGGCGTTAGCATGCCGTGGCGGGGACCGAACTGCGAAATCGGCGACCGTTTCCTCTGGCAATCCGTGGCACTCCACGCCAACGCCTGATTGGGAGACGCAGTTGTTCCTAGATGATTGAAGCTATCAAGTGTTTCAATCCACGCACCCAGTGTGGGGAGCGACGTAACGTATGCTACGGACACAGCGCCATAAGCGCGTTTCAATCCAATTCTCCGCGTCGGGGCCACCTGTCTGCGGACAGACCCAAACCAGATGCCGGACGTATTTCAATCCACGCCCCCCGCGTGGGGCGACGAAGTGTCGTGCCCGATCTTTTGTACCAGTTGCGTTGTTAGTGTAGCGCAGCTTTTGGTGTACCTGGATCGCTGACGGAGGGGGCGTGGAGATTGTTGTCAGGCACCCAGGCTTCTGGTGCGGGTGAGTGATAGCCGAGCGACGAGTGCGGCCTGATGGTGTTGTAGTGAACCCGCCAGCGTTCGGCCAGGACCTGCACCTCTTTGAGCGAGTAGAAGATTTCTTCATTGAGGAACTCCTCTCTGAGCTTCGAGTTGAAGCTCTCGCAGTAGCCGTTCTCCCAGGGCCTTTCGGGTTCGATATAGAGCGTCTTTGCACCAGTATCCGCCAGCCATTTCCGCAGGTCTTTGGCGACGAACTCTGGGCCATTGTCCGACCGTATGTGTTCCGGCACACCCTTCATCACCATCACATCAGCCAGCGCCTCGATCACTTTGACGCTGCTCCAACGTCGTTCCGGACGAACCAGCAAGCTCTCCAGGCTGTGTTCATCGATCAGGTTCAACATCCGCACCGTCCTTCCATCGTGCGTCTTCGCACTCATGAAGTCATAGCTCCAGACATGGTTGGTGTGCTGCGGACGCAGCCGCACGCACGAGCCATCGTTGAGCCATAACCGCCCTCTTGGCTTCTGCTTTTGTGGAACCTTCAGCCCCTCACGACACCAGATCCGCTCTACCCGGTCCTTGCCGACCTTCCAGCCGGCCCGCTTGAGCAGCGCCGTGATTCGGCGATATCCATAACGGCCATACTGACTGGCCAACGTCACGATGGCCTCGGAGAGTATATCTTCGTTGTCTCGCTGCGTCGGCCGGTAGCGCTGGGTACCGCGTGGCTGCTTCACCACGAGGCACGCCAGTCGCTCGCTCATGCCATGCATCTGTCGCGCATGGCTTACCGCACAACGCCGTCGTTCAGGGCTTAGAAGTTTCCCGAGGCGATGTCCTTCAGCACCAGCTTTTCCAGGCTCAGCTCCGACACCGAACGCTTCAGCTTCACGTTCTCCTGCTCCAGTTCCTTCAACCGCCGAGCCTGGTCCACCTGCAAGCCGCCATACTTTTTCCGCCAGCGATAGTAGGTCTGCCCGATGATTCCATCCTATGGGAAGGCCGGGGATGGTTGTCGTTTCAACTCTATAACATTTTTTGTGATTGCTTTCCTTCGTTTTATTCCGTATAGATTGATTATGTTCGATTCGGACGTTCTAGCATTTCAACTTCGCTGCATAGACCCTCCCACGGTAAAGACACGGTCGCATTCTGGCTCACTTTGTACGCCAGCGTCAGTCACAGCGGAGCGGAATGCGTGCGCAAGGTTGACTGGGAGAAACAAGATTGCTAGGTTCTGGCCCTATGCCCTCGCGGCTTTTCTATTAGGGGGAATCGCTGTTCATGGCCAATCCCTCACCCCGGCCCGCCGCGAAGGTCCCCTCTGGGTCGCCAGTAATGCCTCCATGGAGATCGGTATCAATACGACGTCGGGAACGATCGAGCGCCTGCGCGACAAGATAAGCAACGTGGACTATTGCGACCAGAAACTTCAAAATGCCACCGCCGACACTGATGGAAACACAGGAATTCCCTTTGCCGTAGGTCTAAGACCTGGCGGCCTCGAACTGATGGACGAGTTGCGCCAGAAGGTGTTCACCGATCTCACGGATAGCGGAACGATATCCAGGATTGTCCAATCGTCCACTTCAGAAGAGGTCAGCATCTCATTCGACAAACAATTTGTGGGCGCCGAATTTGTCGTCACCGAGAGCTTCCGTCTGACGCAGGACACAGTGCGTTGGGATGTATCGATACGGAAGTCATCAGGGCCAGACCGAACGGTGCGTGTAACGCACTTTCTGCCTTTGCCGTTAGGCCGCTACCAGGCTTGGGCTCCAATTTCCGACGCTCCTTTCACGGTAAAACCATGGCTGCCTTTCTCCATCGACTATGGCCAGTCGACCTCCGGTGCCATAGGCGAAGGGCGGTGGCGAACTACCGTGCCTCTTATGGTGTTCTATTCGAAAGCGGCAAAGCGCGCACTGGCGATTGCAGCGCCGTTCGATGTGCCGGCGGTACGCATTCGTTTCCTTTCCAATACCGGCGCCGAGGCTGACTTCCACTGGAACTCGCGTCAGTACCCTATGCGCGAGCGTCCCTACCTGCAAATCACGAATGAAT
>JAYVZU010000001.1:0-2773 GCA_043783075.1 Rhodanobacteraceae bacterium | reverse complement strand
AGAGCTGGTAGTTCAGACCCGCGAGCTGCCAACGGGTGTCGCCCTTGTAGTGCATGACGAACTGGTCGTAGCTCAGGGTTGACTTGTGGTTTACCTTCCAGTCGAGGCCGCCGCTGAAGGTGTCGGAGCTGTTGCGGAGGAGTTGCAGCAGCAGGGCGTCCCCGCCCTCGTGGACGCTGCTGTAGGACGGTCCCTGCATGATGGAGTGGTTGTAATCGAGGCGTAGGCTGACCTTCGAGAGCGGTTCGATGGTGAGGCTGAGGTCCGTCATGCGGCGGACGGTGTTGAAGAGGTGGATGGAATCGAGCCACGGCGCGTAGACGGTGGACGTGGGCGGGATGAGCGGATTCGAGAGCAGGTTGTAGTCGGAGTACTGGCGGTCGCGGCGAAAGGTTCCGCGGAACTCGTACAGCTTGCCCTTGGAGATGTTGAGGGTGGAGACACTGTTGGGATCGCCGCCGTAGCCGAAGCTGTCGGTGGTGACGCGGTCGAAGATGTGGGCCTTGGCGGGATCGACGGCGAGCAAGGTGAGCGAGTAGTCGAGGACACGGGGGCCGGGCTTGATGTTGACGAGCGTGTCGTACATGGCGCCACTGCCGGATTGCGAGACCACGTGGCCGCCGAAGTCGACGGACTGATGGATGGCATAGCCGAAGCGGATGTTGTCTGACGGCGTGGGTGTTGCGGTTTGCGCGGAAGCAGCGACAGCCTCCTGCGCGGGGGAAGTCGCCGTCGGGGTCGCGGTTTGGGCGAACGAGGCGGCTGCCAGCCCGCAGAGAGTGGCTGCTGTGGCTAGTTTTGCAATCGGGCTCCAACGGAGCGACGTCATCTTGGTGTTCATGCGTGGCCTCCCACTAGTTGAAGAAGAATGCGTTCGTGTTTGAGCCGTGAATCTGGGTATGGCACGTCAGGCAGGACTGGTATTGATTGGCCTGATTGTGGAATGACGGCGTCCCCGGCGTCGTGAAGTTGGCCGACGCCGTGTGGCACGACAGGCAGAGCTGGTTGACGTTGTTATGCGTCAGCAGGCGTGCGTTCGATGAACCATGCGGCGTGTGGCAGGCGATGCAGCCTTCCGTCTTGATGGGTGGATGCTCGTGGATAAACGGGCCGGTCTTCTCGACGTGGCACTTGGAGCACACGGCATTCTGGTCGGCGTTCGTCTTCAGCAGCTTGTCCTGCAAGGTGCCGTGGGGATTGTGGCAGTCGGTGCATTGAAGCACTCCCTCGTTGACCTTGTGATGGAACGGTTGCGAGAACGAGGCCTTTACGTCGGTATGGCAGGAGTAGCAGAGCTGTGGCTGGGCGACTTTGAGCAGATGCTCGGCCGACCCCGGCGTGTGGCTGCTATGGCAGGTTGTGCAACTGACTCCGGCGAGCGAGTGCGCAGAACGATCGAAGTTGGCGTGGCTTCCGAGGTGGCAGGAGAGGCATCTCGCCTGGATCGCCTTGGCTGGCGCAGATTTGAAGCTGAAGATCTTTGTCTTGTCGCCGCCACCCTCGACATGCGCCTGGCCTGCGCCGTGACAGCCCTCGCAGGTGACGCCCTTACCGCCGTGGGTCTGGGCCAGCTTGGAGTGGGGATTCAAAGGAAAGCTTTTTGCCTGGACGTCATGGCATTGGGCGCAGGTCTCCTCGCCAACAAATCCGGTCGCGGGGGCTTGCCCGACTGCGGGCTTTGCAAGGGTGGCCTGCGCAGACAGGACTGAGCCGGAGTGCAGAAGTCCGGGGAGAAGAGTAACAGCGACGGCTAATAGAAACTGGAGGCGCTTCATCGTGCGCCGCCAGACCAGAAGCTGACAGTTAACATCGTTCGCTTTGGGGAGCTTGCTGACTGGAACCGTGGGCACATGGGAGCCTCGACAAGTAGAACTGTGCCAAGTATGGGCTCGATCGGCTGAGAACTTTGTGACGGGCGACACAACGCAGTGTTCGCGTTGCATGACGCCGCAGTCCCGGTCACGAAACGGCAGGAATTATGCGCTCAAATAGGGATTGCGGGACATACGCCAAGCCTTGGGAGCGCGTTTCAGTCTCTGGCTCAGGCCGAAACTTCGGGAATCCGAACTCGCTTAGGCAGTGGAGCGGTCTTCCGCAGCTTCACGTGCTCGGCAGCCATCGTGATGGGGCGCTCGGAGTTTTGGTCCGGCAGTTGATCGTGCAGGACTACGTTCAGCAGGGACTTGTGGACGCGGATGCGACCGTTGTAGTCGATGAAGCCGAGCTTGCGGAAGCGATTCATGAAGAAGCTGACGCGAGAGCGGGTGGTGCCGATCATGGCGGCGAGAGTCTCCTGCGTGATGGGCGGGATCAGGGTCTCGGGCTCGCCGGGCTTGCCGAACTCAGCCATAAGGAGGAGGATGCGGGCGAGGCGTTTCTCGCTGGAGTTGAAGAGCTGGTCGATCAGATCGGCCTGGGTGCGGAGGCTCTTGGCGAGGATGAACTTGAGGAAGAAATCGGAGAAGGCGTGTTCTTCGTGCAGGGCGCGGATCATCTCGTCGCGTTCGATTTTGAGGGCGGTGCAGGCTGTGATGGCGGTAGCGGTGGACATGCGCTGACCGACGACGCCTGCGATGGCCTCTTCGCCGACGAAGTCGCCGGGATTGAGCAGGGTGATCGTGGCCTCTTTACCCGCTTTGGAGACAACTGTAAGTTTGGCGCGGCCGGACTGCAGGTAGAAGATGCAATCGGCGAGGCTTCCCTGCGCAAAGAAGGTTTCCTTGGGCTTAATTTGGACAATACGCCGCCCGAGGCCTGCATTGGCCAGAAAAGT